>CAJCHR010000293.1 GCA_903970225.1 Actinobacteria bacterium 21-64-8
GCCGAGCCGATCCGCAAGGAGATCATCGAACGGCGCGCCTCGTCCGAAGCGGCGATCATCGCGCGGTTCGAACGCGCGCGCGCCGAGGGCGATTTGAATCCGGACGCGGATCCGCGCGCGTTGGCGATGTATCTGCTGACCGTGATGCAGTGGCTTTCGGTGCGCGCGAGCAGCGGACCGTGCCGGGAGAGCCTCGAAAGCGTGGTCGAGACGGCGCTGGGTTGCTGGCCTAGTCGCTGATTGCACGGTTGATGCCGTCCGCCGGGCGGACGTCGAACACGCCCCGCCGGAAAATTTGCATTAACCTGCCGTTCACCCGTTGAAATCAGATCTTTCCGCATAATCTTACCAAGCGGTACAGAAAAGCGGTTGACGTATGTTGCGCCGCGATATATACCGATCGGTAGATAAAGAGAACTCCCGCCAAGCGAGCGTCGCACGGTTCCCCGGAACTCCGTAGCCGCCCAGCACTGTCTGGGCGATCGCGGGTGCGCGTCACCGCAAGGCAGGCCTCGAAACCACAATGCTTGCGAGCGGGCCGTTTTCGGACGGCACCCTTGCCTGATGACCCTGTTCGGCGCGCCTTGCGTGCCGGCAATCCCCGGCGCGCGCCTGTCCCCCCGTCCTCGCGCCGGGGACCATATTCTAGGAGCCAGGTAATATGGCCTATCTCGATCTTACGCTGGCTCAGGGCACCCAGGTGTCGGCGCCCTACGACGTTTCCGCCGCGCTCGGCGTTTCGGCCGGTGTCGCCGCCGCGTTCGAGACGCTTTGCCGCTTTCGCCCGGTCGAGACGCTGAGCGCGCTGGAATGGCGCGTGGTCGAACTCGCGCAGGCCGATGGGCTGAAGTCGCTGCAGCCGGTGCGCAAGCGCCGGTGGATCGCACGCTTCGTGCTCGGCCCCACGCCGCCCCCCAAGACGCTCGCCGACGAGCGGCTCGAAGCGCTGCGCCGCCTCGCGGTCCACGCCTGGCATGCCGGCTATACGCTTCCGGCGTCGGCGATCGGCAAGGCCGTGAAGGCTGGATACAGCGACCTGCAGGTGGGCGCGGTGATCGACAACATCGTCGGCCGCAAGCTGGCAACGCGAGGGAATGCCGCGTGAATCAGCCTATTCTGCACATCGAAGACTCGCACGCCCAGCCGGTCGAGACCGTCTATTATCCACAACAGCAGCCGCGCCGTAGCCGCCGCACGCTCGGCATCGCCGCGATCGCGGTGCTGGTGGTCGCGGGCCTCGGCTGGAAGGTCTTCCATCACCCGGCCGCCCCGCCCCCGCCTCCGCCCGCGGCAGTCACCGCCGGGCACCCGCTCGTGCGCCAGGTCGCCGAGTGGGACGATTATGTCGGCCGCTTCGCGCCGAGCCTGACGGTCGAGGTGCGCCCGCGCGTCTCGGGCGCGGTCACCGCGGTGCTGTTCAAGGACGGCGATATGGTCAGCAAAGGCCAACCGCTGTTCATCATCGATCCGCGCCCGTACCGCGCCGCGCTCGACGAGGCGAAGGCCGATGCCGCGTCGGCCGCAAGCGCGCTCGCGCTGGCGAGATCGGATTACGGCCGCGTCGCCGGGCTCAAGGGTGACGAAGCTGTCGCCGCGAGCGAGGTCGATTCGCTGCGCACCAAGGTCCGCTCAGCGGCTGCCGCGCTCGCCGCGGCGCAGGCCCGTGTCACCACGCGCGCACTTGACGTCGAGTTCAGCACCGTGCGCGCTCCGATCGCGGGCAAGGTCTCGAACCGCCGGATCGACGCGGGCAACCTCGTCTCGGGCGAAGGCGGCGCGAACGCGACATTGCTCACGACGGTCAACGCGGTCGACCCGATCTACTTCAATTTCGATGCGTCCGAAGCGCTTTACCTCAAGACCCAGCGCGACCGCTCGGCCAGCCACGGGCCCACGCCGGTCGAGGTCCGCCTTCAGGACGAGACCGAGTACCGCTGGAAGGGCCAGCTCGACTTTACCGACAACACGCTCGATCCGCATTCGGGCACCATCCGGGTGCGCGCGCTGTTCCCCAACAAGGGCGGCTTCCTCACGCCGGGCCTGTTCGGCAACATGCGCCTCGCCTCCGCTCGGACGGTGCCGGCGCTGCTCGTGCCGGACGAGGCGGTGCAGACCGACCAGATCCGCAAGGTCGTCTACGTCGTCGGCAGCGACGGCACCGTGGTCGCCAAGCAGGTCGACGTCGGTCCGGTGATCGGGCACCTGCGAGTCATCCGCTCGGGGCTTCTGGCCAGCGACACGGTGATCCTGTCGAACTTCACCGCCGTCGCGCCCGGTGCGAAAGTCACTGTCACGGCCGGCAAGATCGCGGCCGATCCGGTGTCCGACGCGCCTTCCGCGGCGCCCGATGAGCCGGTGTCGGGGCAGGCCACTCTGGTGAACTAGAAGTTTCGAACTCTTTCCCCCCTCCCGCTTGCGGGAGGGGTCGGGGGTGGGCGCTTCGATCACCTTCCGAAGTGCGACGCTTCGCGCCGCATGCCCACCCCTAGCCCCTCCCGCAAGCGGGAGGGGAAAAGTCTCCGGTCCGTCCGAGCTCCAAGGATAGCATCGATGCGTTTTTCGCGGTTCTTCATCGACCGTCCGATCTTTGCCGCGGTCATCGCGGTGCTGATCTCCGTCGTCGGCACGCTGGCGTTCCTCAGCCTGCCCGTCAGCCAGTATCCAGACGTCGTGCCGCCCACGGTGACGGTCGTCGCGCAGTATCCGGGCGCGTCTGCCGAGACCGTGGCGAACACCGTCGCCGCGCCGATCGAGCAGGAGATCAACGGCGTCGACGACATGCTCTACATGTCCAGCCAGTCGACCGGTGACGGCAAGCTGACGATCACGGTGACGTTCAAGATCGGCACCAACCTCGATGCCGCGCAGGTGCTCGTGCAGAACCGCGTCGCGGTTGCCACCCCGCGCCTGCCGCCCGAAGTGCAGGCGTTCGGCATCGTCACGCGCAAGACCTCGCCCGACTTCCTGATGGTCGTGAACCTGCAGTCGCCCGACGGCACCTATGACCGCAATTACCTCTCCAATTACGCGCTGACCCAGGTCAAGGACCGCCTCGCGCGGATCGACGGCGTGGGCGATGTGACCCTGTTCGGATCGCGCGACTACGGCATGCGCATCTGGATCGACCCAGGCAAGGCCGCCGCGCTCGACCTTACCGCAGGCGAAGTGCTCGCCGCGCTGCGCGCCCAGAACGTGCAGGTTTCGGCCGGCGCGGTCGGCGCCCCGCCGTTCGATCAGGGCAACGCCTTCCAGGTCGGCGTCGAGATGCAGGGCCGCCTCGATACGCCCGAGCAGTTCAGCGACATCGTCATCCGCACCGACGCCGACGGCCGCCAGGTCCGCGTCCGCGACGTCGCCCGGGTCGAGCTCGGCGCGCAGGATTACAACGTCAACACGTACCTTTCGGGCAAGCCCACCGTGGTCATCGCGGTGCTGCAGCGTCCGGGGTCGAACGCGCTGGCCGCCGCCACCGCGATCCACGCGGAGATGGAATCGCTGAAGACGCGCTTCCCCAAGGGCCTCGAGTACAGCGTGATCTACAACCCGACCGAGTTCATCGGTCAGTCAATCGACGCGGTCTATCACACGCTGTTCGAGGCGGTGATCCTGGTCGTGCTGGTGATCCTGGTGTTCCTCCAGAACTGGCGCGCGGCGGTGATCCCGATCATCGCGATCCCGGTGTCGCTGGTCGGCACCGCGGTCATGCTCGCGGCCGTGGGCTACTCGCTCAACAACCTGTCCTTGTTCGGACTGGTGCTCGCGATCGGCATCGTCGTCGACGATGCGATCGTGGTGGTCGAGAACGTCGAGCGCTACATCGAGGAGGGCCTCTCGCCGCTCGAAGCCGCGCGCACCTCGATGGACGAGGTCAGCGCCGCGCTGGTCGCGATCGCGCTGGTGCTGTGCGCGGTGTTCGTGCCGACGCTGTTCCTGACCGGCATCTCGGGCGCGTTCTACAAGCAGTTCGCGGTCACGATCTCGACCGCGACGGTGATCTCGCTGATCCTCTCGCTGACGCTGTCGCCCGCGCTGGCCGCGATGCTGCTGCGCCCGAAAGTCCACATCGCGGCCGATGCACCGCGCTGGAAGCGGGTGATCCAGGGCGGCGCGGA
>CAJCHR010000294.1 GCA_903970225.1 Actinobacteria bacterium 21-64-8
GAGATCCTGCACGATCGAGCCGTCTTCGGCGGCGGCGCGCAACTCGTCCTTGGTCATCGGCTTGCGCGTGCCGATCGCGATCGTCGCCTGGGGATCGGCGCGCAGGATCTGCCACGCTTCGCTCTTGCCGCGCTCATAGCCCCGCGCGCGCGCGTCGGCGTCGTCGGGATGGACCTGGACGGACAATCGCTCGGAGGTGAACAGATATTTGATCAGCAGCTCGGGATCATCCTCGCCGACGCCCTTGGGCGCCTGGAACCAGACCTCGCCGATCGCCGGGCTGCCTTCGGGCGCATCCTCGAAACCCGGCCACAGGTCATGACGACCCCACGGCTTTTCAACGCGTTTGGTCTCGAGACGGATGACGGGCATAGCAAATCTCCAGGGCGGCGCGGACCAACGCTCAGCCGAACGCCCTAGTCCCTGCCTTGCTCCGCCCTGCCGTCCAAATCGTCAGTTAGCAAGGCGCGTGTCGACCTTTTCGACCCACTCGGGGAAGAAGCTGGGCTCGCGTGCCGACCAGCCCGCGGCGGTCGCCGCCGCCTCGCTGATCGACTGAAGCAGGGCGCGCCGCCGCTCGGGATGGAGATGCGGCAGCGCCGCCGCCGCGCAGAACGCGCCCGGCAACCAAGGGCGTACCGGCGCGCCGAGCAGACGCTCGTAGAGGAACCGATAGGCGCCGAAGCTGCTCAGCCGGTCCTGGCCGAGATCGAAGGCCGAGATCGAGACCAGCGGCGCCATGAACGGCTCGACCGCCTCCAGCCCGCTATCGTCCGGGATGATCTGGCGGAGCCCGGTGAGACGGTCGTAGACCCGCGTCTGCGCGCGGATGCTGGCAGCCTCGACGACATCGCGCGACCAGCGACCGAGCGCATCCTGCCGCATCAAGCCGACGTCGAGCGATCGGCGGATGTACCGCTGCGTCGCGGCAGGGAAGGACGCAAACTCCTTCATCTCCGCCAACGTCATCGCGCCATCTGCCGGTCGTGCCTGCGTGCCCATAGCATATCCCCACATCGAGTGGCTGAAGACTAAACCTTGGGCGATTACCCAAGGGTTAACCAATCTCCAGCCTTCGACTCAAATCGAAGCAGGAAAGATGCTGCGACGCAATAAGTGACCGACAAGCGATGTGCTGCCGGTCACTAAATGTCCGAAGTGTTGCAGTCTCGCGACTATCGGCCTTCCGCCTCGCGGGCCTTCTCCGCGGCCTCATCGAAGCCCGACGAGGGTGCCGGCTCGTCATGGCCGGGGGCAACGTTGGCGGGCGGATCGGAGCTTGGAAAACTTTCGTCTAACCCGACGTCGAGCTTGGCATCTTCGTGCGAGGGATCCTTCGCGAGCGCCGCATGGTCGCTTGCGTCATGGGCTTCGCGCACCTCGGGCTTGTCGTCACTGTCCGCGCCGGCCGGTCCGGTGTCGGACGCCGATGGCGCGGGCGGGGCGACCGAGATCGAGTCGAGTGCCGCGTCGTCGATCGGCGTATCGGGCGTGTCGTGCATGATGGCTCTCCTCAAGGTTCGATCAACGACCCGTGTCGGCGCACGTTCCGAGGTGCAAAACGCGTCGTCAGCCGCTAAGCGCGCGCGGATGACCGATCCCCTGACGATCCGCCGGCTCTATGGCCGCAGGCAAGGCCATGCGCTGCGCGCCGGACAGGCCGAGCTTGTCGATGTGCTGCTGCCGACGCTCGAAGTGCCCGCCGACGGCGCGCTCGATGCGGTACGCCTGTTCGGCGACGACCGCCCGCTCGCGATCGAGATCGGCTTCGGCAAGGGCGAGCATATGGCGCAGCAGGCCGCGATGGCGCCCGAGATGGGCTTCATCGGCTGCGAGCCGTTTCTCGACGGCGTCGTCGGCGCGCTGATGCAGGTCCGCGACCGGGACCTCGCCAACGTCCGCGTGCACATGGGCGATGCGATCGAGGTGCTTGAGCGGCTGCCCGACGCCAGCCTCGACCGCGGCTGGCTGCTCCACCCCGATCCCTGGCCCAAGGCGCGCCACGCCAAGCGCCGCTTCATGAACCCCGGCCCGATCGGGCTGCTCGCCGCCAAGCTCAAGTGTGGCGGCGAATTCCGCTTCGGCACCGACCATCCGGTCTACGTCCGCTGGGCGATGATGGTGATGGCGGGATTGCCCCAGTTCGAATGGCAGGCGGATAGTCCGCAGGACTTTCTCGTCCGCCCCGAAGACTGGCCCGAGACGCGCTACGAGGCCAAGGCGCGCGCCAAGGGCCATGAGGTCTGGTATTTCAGATACCGGCGCACCGAGGTGCCGGCCGCGATCGTCACGGCCGCATGACACGCCGCGACACCATCGCACGCGCCCGGCATCTGGCGCGAGAACATGGTCCGACCGCGCCGATCTGGCGGAAGCGCGCCGCGATCCTGACCGGCGCCGTCGCGCTTGGGCTCGTCGCCTTGCTCTTCGCCAAGGCGGCCGACTGGGCGAGTGGGGTATTTCTCGACCTCGTGCACGTCGCGTGGTGGGCACCGCTGCTCCTCACCCCTCTCGGCTTCGGCGCGCTGGTCTGGTTCACGCGCCGCGTCGCGCCGGCCGCCCGCGGCTCGGGCATTCCGCAGATCATGGCCGCGCGGCTGGATCCCGATGGCGCGATGGCCGAGCTCGCCTCCTGGAAAACGGCGCTGGTGAAATTCGCCAGCACGATCGCGGCGCTGCTCGTCGGCGCGTCGGTTGGGCGCGAGGGGCCGACCGTGCAGATTTCGGCAAGCATCATGGCCTATGCGCACACGCTGTTCCGCGTGCCGATCCGCGCCTCGGTGATGATCGCCGGCGGGGCGGCCGGCGTCGCTGCGGCGTTCAACACGCCGCTGGCCGGCGTCACCTTCGCGATCGAGGAACTGGCGGCCGCCTACGAGCAGAAGATGACGCTGCTGGTGATGACCGCGGTGCTGATCTCGGGCATGGTCAGCCTCGGGCTTGCCGGCGACTATGTCTATTTCGGCGCGATGAGCGTGACGCTGCCGCTGCGACAGGCCCTGCTGATCGTTCCGGTGGCCGGCATTCTCGGCGGCCTTGCGGGCGGATTTTTCTCCAAGGCGATGCTGGCGTTCAGCCTATCCGATCTGCGCCCGCTGCGCGGATTGCGGCGCCATCCCGTGCCGACCGCGATC
>CAJCHR010000295.1 GCA_903970225.1 Actinobacteria bacterium 21-64-8
CTTCCGCAACGCCAATGGCGGCACGCCGACCGCGCAGATCCGGCTCGAAATGCAGCGCGCGATGTCCCAGCATGCCGCCGTGTTCCGCAACGACGAGCTGATGGCCGAAGGCGTCGAGAAGCTCACCCAGACCTATGCGCGGATGAACGACATCAACGTCACGGACAAGGGCCTGATCTGGAACTCGGACCTGGTCGAGACGCTCGAGCTCGACAACCTGATCAGCCAGGCGATCGTCACGCTTCACGGCGCGCACGCCCGCAAGGAAAGCCGCGGCGCGCACGCGCACGAGGATTTCCCCGACCGCAACGACGCCGAATGGATGAAGCACACCGTCGCCTGGTTCGACGGCTGGGGCGGCAAGGGCGGCGCGGTCCGCCTGGACTCGCGCCCGGTGCACGAATTCACGCTGACCGACGACGTCGAGTACATCAAGCCGAAGAAGCGGGTGTACTGAAGCGCGCTTCGGCACGTTCTGATTAACGGGAGGCCGGGGCGATCGCTCCGGCCTTTTCGTTTGCGCTCGAAGATGGATCAGACTTTCACCGTACTGCTCTAGAAGCCGGCTGCGCTCAGCCGAACGTGTCGAGGATGTCGGATCTGCTGAGGCCGCCGAGCTGGGCATAAAGCGAGACGAGGAACGCGAGGACGATGACGTTGTAGAGCGGCGCGATGACGGCGGTCATCGCCAACGAAACCAGCGGCATCGTCTGCTGAAGACTGCTCACTTCGGCCACATTGAAGCCCAGGGCGCTGACCACGGCGAGCGACGGGATCGCGAGGATCAGCGCGAACACGATGAGGCTGCCGAACACGGCGAAACGGCGTCCTTTGGTCAGCCGCCGGCTCTCCTGCAGCGCAGCCCATGGCCCGAGGTTGCGGTCGACCAGCGCCGGCACGCAGGCCGCGAACATCGTCAGCACGATCAGCCCCGGAATGACCAGCAGTACGAATCCGACCACCAGCAGCACATACCAGACGATGTAAAGAACGATGAATCTCAACAGGTTGCGCAATGAGATCGCGATCATCTCGGGGAAGCGGGCGATCGGTGGCCGTTCCAGCATCGAGCCGACGAGCCCCGTTGCGATCCAGGCCGAGCAAAGCACGCCGAACAGGAGGCTGACCCAATACAGCGGCGACGTGAATAGCGCGAGACGCGCCGCGGGATCGGCGGCTCCTGTGGTCACGATGATGCTGCGCGCCGCGAGGAACGAGATGGCCGCCGAAAGCAACGATGGCACGAGCGCGTAAAGGAAGTGCACCCCGAACCCGGCGCGGATGCGCGCCAGCGTTTCCGAAAAGACGCCGCTCAGGCTGAAATTGTTCATGGAGCCCCCAAAATTCGCCGCCCTAATCGGCTCCCACGAAGCGTTATTGTAAACGGGCCGGCGGTCAAGCTTCCAGACGATGGTTATTTGGAGTGTTCTGCGCCCAAATACGGCAGCAGCCTTACTCTCGGAAACACCTCTTCCAGCGGCTTTGTATCCGGCAGGATGTAGACGACCCCGCCCGCCTTCCCGAACAGCGGGCTGACCCGCCTGGCGTAGAAGCTGGTGCCCACGTTGATGCAGCCGAAGCTGATCCGGTTGTCATCGGGCGTCGGGGAGAGCAGCCGCGCGACGCGGTGCTCTTTCTTGTTGGTGGTTATCACGGCGTGCAGCGCGACCGAATCGGCGTAATCGACCCAGAGTACGCGCTCATGGCCGAACGCGCGGCCGAACCGGGCGAAGAACCGGCCCGCCGGTGTCGTGCGCTCGGCCGGTCCGATCTGGGCCAGGCTCTTGGCGCCGACGCCGGGGGTGGAATCGTCGCCGATGCCCATGCCGATCAGGACCGGTGTCTGCCCTAGCAAGGTTCCGTCCGGCTTGAACAGGAACAGCGACGCGGCCTGCTTGTCGATCACGATGTAGGGGAGCGATCCGTTGTCATGCGCGGCGGCGATCCATGCAATCACACGGCTTGCGGGCTCCGAGGGGGCAGGCGGGGGAATGGGCGCTGCGACAGGTTTCTTCGCGCTCTTTCGCGCCATGGTCGCGGCGGTCTTGGCTTTCGACGGCGGATGGGCGGTTGCCGCCGCCCAACCACCGGGCAACGGCAACATTGCGATCATCACGGCCGCAAACCAGCTTGTGCGGCGCCTCTTACGAAACAGCTCTGTGAACACGGGGGCGTTGTTCGCCAGAGCCGTTCGCAAATGCAAGGGTGTTTAGCCTGGCCGGTTTCAGCCGCGCGGCCTGCGCCGCGGCTTCTTCTTCAGCTCCTGAACCTGCTGGTCGAGACCGTCGACCCGGGCGCCCAGCTGGTCGAGCCGCTGTCCGTTCTGCTGCGCCTGGCCCGACGCCGCCTGGGCCTGCGCAAGCGCTTGGCTTGAGGTCCCTTCGGCCGTGTGCAGGCGGCTGTCGATGCCATCGATACGCGCATTCACCGTGGCGATCTGCCTGTTAACATAACCCTTCGTGGCGCAGCCGCTGAGCCCGACCGATCCGATGAGGATGAGGGCGGCGGCTGAAAATTTCGAGTTGATCCGGGGCATAGGACTACCTTTCACTGTGTCGCGCCCGGACCGAAGCTCGTGCCAGCAGGCATGGCAATTCGCATTGGGTCAGAGCGTGCCGTGAACGGGGCAGGGAGGTACCGCAGGTGCATGGAATTGCCGGATTTCCGCTTTGAGCGATTGCGAAGACCACGCGCGGGACTAAGGCCGAAAGCGCTTTCACGTGGGGAAGGACCAACAATGCCAGCCGACCTCTATGGCCGCTTTGCGTCCAGTTTCTCGCGCTTTGCCGATCGTCCGCTGATCGATACGGGCGAGTGCACGTACACTTACGACGAGATCGAGCACACCGCCGCCCGTCTTGCCGCGCGTCTGATCGCAATCGGCCTTGCGCCAGGCGAGCGGTTGCTGGTTCAGACCGCCAAATCGGTCGAGGCACTGATCCTCTACATCGCCTGCGTCCGCGCGGGCGCGATCTATCTGCCGCTCAACGTGGATTACACCGAAGCTGAGCTTGCCTATTTCGTCGGCGACGCGGAGCCTGTTCTGGCGATCTGCGATCCGGAGCGAGTGGTGTTGTTTGAGCGGATTGGCGCACCCGCCGTGCGCACGCTCGCGCAATTGTTCGCTGATCTGCCCGAGATTACCGCAGTGTCGGTGCCTCGCGCCGCCGACGACATCGCCGCAATCCTCTACACCTCGGGCACCACCGGCAAGCCCAAGGGGGCGATGCTGACGAACGCCAATCTCGTCTCGAACGGTGAGACGCTGATCGACATCTGGCGCTTCACGCCGGAAGACCGCCTGATCCACATGCTGCCGATCTTCCACGTCCACGGGCTGTTCGTGGCGATGCATTGCGTGCTGTTCTCAGGGGCCTGCGCGATCTTCCTGCCGAAGTTTGCGAGCGATCCGGCGATCCGCCACATGGAAAATGCGAGCGTGATGATGGGCGTGCCGACGTTCTATACTCGCTTGCTCGCCGACGCGGCGTTCACGCGCGAGGTCGCCGCGCCGATGCGGCTTTTCGTTTCCGGGTCGGCGCCGCTTTCGGCCGATATCCACCGCGCGTTCGAGGATCGCACCGGGCACCGCGTGCTCGAACGCTACGGCATGACCGAGACCGGGATGCTTGCCTCCAACCCTTATGAGGGCGAGCGCCGGGCCGGTTTCGTCGGACCGCCGCTTCCGGGGGTGGAACTGCGCATCGCCGAGTTCGAGACCGGCGAAGTGCTGCCACAAGGCGAAGTCGGCATCGTCGAGGCGAGGGGGCCGAACATCTTCAAGGGTTACTGGCGCAACCCCGAGAAGACCGCCTCCGAGTTTCGCGCCGACGGGTTTTTCATCACCGGCGACATGGGCGTGATCGACGAACGCGGCTATCTCCAGCTCGTCGGCCGCGAGAAGGACCTGATCATCACCGGGGGGCTCAACGTCTATCCGGCCGAAGTCGAGGCGCTGCTCGATGACCGCGCCGATATCGCCGAAGCCGCGGTCATCGGCGTGCCGCATCCCGACTTCGGCGAGGCGGTGGTCGCGGTGGTGCAGGCGGGCGAGGGGTTCGACGAGGCCGTGGTCGCGAGCGCCCTGCGGCACGATCTGGCGGGGTTCAAATGCCCGAAGGCGATCATCGCGGTCCCCGAATTGCCGCGCAACACGATGGGCAAGATCCAGAAGAAGCTTCTGCGCGAGCGTTATGCGGACTTGTTCGCGACGGCGGGAGCCTAGCCGCACGTCCGCGGCAGAAATTGGTTGCTCCGTCCCTGCCTCCGGTCGAAAGAATGCCGCGAACGACTGGCGATCCTGCGCCGGCGAGACTTCGGGAGAGACATCGGATGGACCGGAAGACTGTAAACGGCCTCAGCATCGCGTATGAACTGTTCGGCAATGAGGGCGATCCGGCGATCGCGCTCACGCCGGGCGGACGCTTCACCATGGATGTTCCCGGGCTGCGCGAGATGGCCGGAGACCTGGCCGCGGCCGGCAAGCGGGTGCTGATCTACGATCGCCCCAACTGCGGCCATTCCGACGCCTCGCTTCTCGGCGACAGCGAGTCCGAGATGCAGGCGGAAGCGCTTGCCGGGCTGATCCGCGCGCTGGACCTGGGACCGGCGGTAATCGCCGGTGGTTCGGGCGGGTCGCGCGTGTCGATGCTCGCCGCCTCGCGTCATCCCGAGCTGTGCTCGCACCTCGCGCTGTGGTGGATCAGCGGCGATCCGATCGGGCTGATGCAGCTCGCGGGCTATTATTGCGGCGAAGCAGCGACCCTGGCCAGCCAGGGCGGCATGGAC
>CAJCHR010000296.1 GCA_903970225.1 Actinobacteria bacterium 21-64-8
GCGAGGGTCAAGGTTCTATCCAGCCGATGCGCCGCTCGGCCAGCAGCAGGCCCAGCAGCGCGGCGAAGGCGAACGCCACGAGCCCCGCCGCGATCCGGTGCGCGGCGGCGAAGTCGAGGCTTTCGACGAGCTGGTAGATCCGTGTCGAGAGCACCTCGGTCCTGCCGGGGATCGCGCCGCCGATCATCAGCACCACGCCGAACTCGCCCACGGTATGCGCGAACACCAGTATCGCCGCCGAGACGAAGCCGCGCCGCGCGAGCGGGACCGCGACGGTGACGAACCGGTCGAGCGGCCCCGCGCCCATCGTGGCGGCGAGTTCCAGCGGTCGGTCGCCCACAGCCTCGAACGCGGTGCGCAGCGGCTGGACCGCGAAGGGCAGCGAGTAGAACAGCGATCCGATCACCAGGCCGGTGAACGTGAACGCCAGCGTGCGCACGCCGAAGGGATGGAGCAGCGTCATCAGCGGGCTGTCCGGCCCCAGCGCGACGAGCACGTAGAAGCCGATCACGGTCGGCGGCAGCACCAGCGGCAGCGCCACCAGAGCGCCGACGATCTCCTTGCTCCACCGCCGTGACCGCGCGAGCCACCAGGCGATCGGGGTCGCCAGCACCAGCAGGATCGCCGTGGTGGTCAGCGCCAGATCCAGCGTCGTCCAGATGACGAGGTCCATCTAGCTGGGCGTCACCAGATAGCCGTAGCGCTTGATGATCGCGCGGGCCGTGCCTGAGCGGAGGAAGGTCAGGAACGAGCGCGCCGCCGGATTGCCCGCGCCCGGCCTTAGCAGCACGGCCTGCTGCGCGATCGGCGCATGCAGCCGCTCGGGCACGATCCAGCGCGATCCGCCGGGCCTCGCCGCCACTTCACTCAGCGCGACGAAGCCGAGCTGCGCCGCGCCGGTGGCGACGAACTGGTACGCCTGCGCGATCGAGGTGCCTTTGACGATCTTGGGCGCCAGCGTCTCCGCAACGCCGTAACGCCGCATCGTCTCGATCGCGGCGATCCCGTAAGGTGCGAGCGCGGGGTCCGCGATCGCGATCTTGTCGAAGCTGCCGCGCCGCAGGACGCTGCCCGCGGCGTCGACGAGCCCCGGCTGCGCCGAATAGAGGACCAGACGCCCGGTGGCATACGTGAAGCGCGTCTGCGGCACCGTGAGGCCCGCGCGCTCGGCGGCCTGCGGGCGCTCCGCATCGGCCGAGAGGAACACGTCGAACGGCGCGCCATTGGCGATCTGGGTGTAGAACGCGCCCGACGATCCGAAGCTCAGCACCGCTTGGTGATGAGTCGCCTTTTCGAACGCGGCGGCGATCTCCCTGGCCGGTTCGGTGAAATTTGCGGCGACCGCGACATGCACGGTCCCGGCCTGTACGGCAGGCGCAGAGCCCAGCGCGAGCAGGATCGTGAGGCCGGCGACGAGCCCCCGGCGATTGATGCGCATCGACGTCTCCCACGGGGCCGGTAGCCGACCCCTCCGTATCAATGCCCGCGCACCGCGTCACCCGATCTTGATGCAGTTCCGTCCGGCCGATTTCGCCGCATAGAGCGCGACATCGGCCGCTTTCAGCGCATCGGCGGGTCCGGCGTGCGCGAACACGCTGGTGATTCCGCCGGAGTAGGTCACCTGGCCGAGCGCCTCGTCGGTTTCGCGGTTGATCAGCCGGCGCCCCGCGAAGGCGGTGCGCGCGTCGTCGAGCCGATCGGCGGCATCCTCGAGGCCGATGCCGCGGAACAGCAGCACGAACTCCTCGCCGCCGTGCCGTGCGACGTGGCAGCGATCGCCGCTCAGGCTCTTGAGATGCCGCGCGATGGCGCGGATCACGCGGTCGCCCACGCCGTGGCCGTGCGCGTCGTTGATCGCCTTGAAGTTGTCGACGTCGCACAGCGCGACGCACAATTGCTCCGACGCGGCCAGCGCTTCGCGGCACTCGCGGTCATACAGCGAGTCGAACGCGCGGCGGTTGGGCAGGCCCGTGAGGTGATCGACCTGAGCCTCGTGCTGCGCGCGTTGCAGCCGGTCACGCAGGCACATCGTCTCGGTCTCGGCGCGCGCCATCTCGCCTTCGACCTCGCGAGTCCGCTCGATCATCGCGCGGGCCAGTTCGACCAGCGTCGGCGCGTCGATCACCGCGGTGCTGGCCAGCTCGACCTCCCGCGCGTGATCGACCATCGCCGCGCCGAAGTTGGAGGCGGCGTGAGTCGCGGTCTGGCTGGTGGCGAGGAAGCCTTCGAGCACGCCTTCGAGGCGGTTCATCAGCTGCTCGATCTCGGTCTTGCGATCGCGGGCCACACCCAGCGCGCGGGCGGTCTCGAGCAGCCAGCGCCCGGTGATCTCCTGCCTCGCCAGCTTGCGCGCGGCGATCTTCGCGGCAAGGGCCGCGTGCTCGCCCGACAAGGCCTGATGCGCGAGGAACAGGTTTTCCGGCGTGACCTCGAGCTGGTTGTCGAAGATGAACGCGCAGATCTGAGAGAGCAGCTGCGCGCGCGCCGCGGCGGCGTGTTCGCAGACCCCCGGAGGCTCAGCCGGCATTGCCGCGCGCGCATCTGCCCCGAACTCCGGCGAGTCCGCGTCATGCTTCCTGGCGAAACCGAAAATCCTCACGACCCTGGCCCTTTTCCTTGGGTGAGGGCTTGTGGCGCAAAGGCTTTAAGTTCGGTTTAAGTTCCCCGGTTAACGGGTGGGTAGCGGCTCAGGTCAGCGTGAAGCGGGCAGGCTCGATTCTGAGGCCGGGCACCTCGGAGCGGCCGCGATACAGCACCGAGTTCGCCTGCGTGATCTGTCCGCCCTCCTTGAGCGTGTCGCCGCCGTCCGCGGGCACCGAGCACAGCACGTAATCGCGCATGTCCGGTCCGCCGAAGCGGACCTGGGTGATCGAGCCGGCCGGGGTTTCGACTTGCGGCAACAGGGTGCCGTCCGGCGCGATGCGGGTGATGACGTTCGAGCGGAAGCCGGTGATCCACACGTTGCCCTCGGCATCGAGCGCCATGCCGTCGACGTCGTCTTTCTCGATCAGGCTGCGGCGGTTCGACAGTGTGAGGTCGGGCGCGACGTCATAAACCCACGTGCGCGTGAAGGTCGCGTTCGCGTAGAGCCGCTGCCGTTCGGCGTCGTAGGCGAGGCCGTTGGAGAAGCCGATGTTCTCGGCCGCGAGCAGCACTTCGCGATCCCGGGTCAGCCGGTAGATCGAGGCCGGCGCCGCCTCGCGCCCGGCGATCACCGCAGGCATGTCGATCGTCCCGAAGAAGATGCCGCCCTCTCCGTCGGGCCACATCTCGTTGATGCCGCCGAGCGGCTGGCCCTCGATCTCATTGATCAGCCAGCCCGATCGGCCGGTGTCGGGGTGGTTCCACAGGATGCCGTGCTCGCCCGAGGAGAGCACCGCGCCATCGGCGTTGAGCATCACCCCGCCGGTCCACATCCGCTCGGGGTTGAGCACGGTGACCTTCTCGCCCTCGAAAGTCACGCCGTGGATGCCGCCGGCTATCACGTCGGAGTACCAGACGAGATTGCGCACGTAGTCGACCGCGAGGCCTTCCAGATAGAGGCCCCGCGCGATCGCGGTGAACTCGCCGGGTTTCAGCGCGGCGTCCGCAAGCTTGTCTTCGATCATCACCCTATCCTCGCCCTTGCGTCCGCCTTCAGGCCGGATCGTATTCGATGTGCAGCTGCTGCAGGCTGCGGAAGGTGTACGTCGGCTCGTAAGCATAACGACGCGCGTTTGCGGGTCCGTGATGGGCCTCGGAAATGCGGATGTCCTTGGTCCGCGCGAGCAGGCGCTCGATCGCGACGCGAATCTCCATCCGCGCGAGCGGCGCGCCGAGGCAGCCGTGCACGCCCTTGGAGAAGCTCGCGTGGTCGCGCTTGTTCTTGCGATCGAGATCGAACGTCTCGGGATGGTCGAAGTGCGCGGGATCATGGTTCGCCGCCGCCAGCCCGACGGTCACCACTGTGCCCGCCGGAACGGGCTGGCCGGCGATCGCGGTGTTCTTCGTCGCGAGCCGGTAGACGACTTTCACCGGCGAATCGAAACGCAGGATTTCCTCGACGAAATCGGTAATCCGGCTGGGATCGGCGCGCAACCTGGCCTGCAGCTCGGGATCATCGCCCAGCGTGCGGATGCCGATCGCGATCACCCGCGAGGTGGTGTCCTGGCCGGCGCCGAACAGGAACCGTGCGAGCAGCGAGAACCGCTCGAACGCGGGCTCGCTGCCGTCGCGGTAGCGCGAGGTCACCAGTTCGGTCAGCAGATCGGGCTGGGGGTTCGCCAGCCGGTCCGCCAGATAGCCGTCGAAGCGCTCCTTGAGGAAGATCAGCGGATCCGAACCCACGCGGTGCGATGCCTCGCCGTCGAGCTGGCTCGGCGCGACGCCGAGCAGTTCGATCAGCTCGGCGCGATCCTCGACAGGGATGCCGAGCAGGTCCGAGATCGCATACGTCGCGGCGGCATGTGCATATTCGCGCTGCGCCTCGCATTTGCCGCGCGGAAGGAGGTCGTCGAGCAGCCGGTCGGCGATGCCGTAAAGATACTGCTCGTTCGCCTTCAGCCGTTTGTACGTCATCAGGTCGGTCAGCAGCTGGCGGTTCACCGCGTGCTTGTCGCCATCGAAGCAGGCGAGGTGATCCGACCAGGCGATCTCCGCGCGGTGTGCGTCGAGCGCGCCCGAGATGTCGTCACCCTCGACGGGAAACGGCAGGCCCTGCACCGGCCCGAGCACGTTGACCGCCGCCGAGAACGTGCCGTCACGGCTGTTGAGCACTTCGGTGACCGCATCGAAGCCCGTCACCATCAGCGAGCCCTGGTGCGACTCGCGCAGCACCGGGCACTTCGCCCGCATCTGGCGGAAATAGGCCTGCGGATCGTCTATGACCGCGGGATCGCTGAAGAAATCTGCCTCGGCTTCGGCCATGTCCTCACTCCTCTGTGCGGGCGCTTGCGTCGCCTCATGATCCACTCTGGCTCGTTTAACGCGTTCTCACAACATCGTCGCGCCGCCCTCGACGCCGATCGTCTGCCCGGTGACGAAGCTGGACTCGTCGCTGGCGAGGAAGATCGCGGTCGGGGCGATGTCCTCGGGCGCGCCGAAGCGGCCCAGCGCGACTTTTGACAGCTCGAGATCGTATGTCTGGCTCTCTTCGAGGTACCACACCGCCTTGGGCGACAGTGCGGAGGGCAGGATCGTGTTGACGCGGATCTTGTGCTTGCCCCACTCGCGCGCCGCGGTCTTGGTCAGCGCGCGGATCGCTTCCTTGCTCGCGGCATAAGCCAGGAAACCCGGCTCGCAGCGGATGCCGTAGCTCGATCCCATGTTGATGATCGAGCCGCTGCCCTGTTCGCGCATATGCGGAAAGCACAGCTGCATCAGCTGGAGCGAGCCGAAGAAGGCGGACTGGAAGTCGACCATGCAGTTGGCTTCCATCTGCGGGTCTTCGAGCGGCAGCGAATCGGTGAAGCTGTGCGCATTGTTGACCAGCGCATCGACCCGGCCCCACTCGGACAGCGCGCGCTCGACGGTCTCGGCCGCCTGCGCGCGGTCGCCCGCGAGCGTCCCCATGGGGATGACGGTTCCGCCGTCCCCGGCGATCAGCGCGGCGACCTCCTCGAGCTTGCTCGGCGTGCGGCCGGTGATGATCACCTTGGCGCCTTCGCGGGCATAGCCGACGGCGATCGCCGCGCCGATACCCTGACCCGCGCCGGTCACGATCGCGACCTTGCCTTCCAGCCGTCCGGCCACGTCAGCTCTCCCGTCATCTTGTTCGTCGCATTGTTAGCACGGCGCGAGGCGCGGTCAATCCTTCGCTGCGGCGATCACGCTGGCGATCGCGGCGAGCGCCTCGGCATGGCCCATGTCGATTCCGAGCCGGGCTTCGCGGTGGATCGCGACCGCCGCATTCCCGGCGAGGATCGAGAGCGCCGCGGGCGATATCGCCCTGGCCAGCGGCGAATCGCCCAGCGCGCGCTCGATCGCGTCGACGTGGAGCCGGCGCGATTGCTCGATATGATCCTTGAGTTCGATCCGCACCGCCTCGATCCGATTGGCGAGCGCCATGAATTCGGACACGAGCCGCGTGTCCTCGGTATCGAGATAGACGTTCCAGATCGCGTGAAGCGGCTGGTCGCTGGCCAGTGCCTGTTCGAGCCGCGCGACCTCGCGCTTGCTCAGCCGCTGCAGGGTCTCGACGATCAGTTCGTCCATCGTGGCGAAGTAATAATAGACCAGCCGCTGCTTGACCCCGGTGACCTCGGCGACCCGCCGCGAGGTCAGCGCGGCATAACCCTCGTCGCGCAGGATCGTCTCGGCGGCGTCCAGCATCGCGTGCCAGATCTCCGAGCCTTTCGGCCCCATCCGCCTGCCTGTCGCCACTGCCGCCAAATCGATCGCCTCCGTTCTAACCGCGTGGATGCCCCGCTAACAGAACGACGAACGGGCGACCACGGATTTGCAAGTTTGGACGTGGCATGTCGGCGCGTAACGCTTAGGCTGCGTCTGCATGTCCCAGGATCGATCGCCCCGATGAGCCTCATCGACACCCGCCGCGAGCAGATGTTCCCGACGTTGACGCCGGCGCAGGTCGCCAGCGCGCGGCGTTTCGCCTCCGGACCGGAGAAGCATTTCGAACCGGGCGATCAGCTTTATGCGATCGGCGAACGCGATTCGTCGTCGTGGCTGATCCTCAACGGCAGCACCGACATCGTGCGGCGCGACGGCCTCGATCACGAAGTCGATCTGGCCAGCCTGGGCCCCGGTCAGTTCAGCGGCGAGGTCAACCAGCTTGCCGGACGCGGTTCGATCGCATCGGGCCATGCCGGACCCGGCGGCTGTACCGCGCTGCCGTTCGATGCCGCGCATCTGCGCGCGCTGATGATCGGATCGGCCGAAGTCGGCGAGATCGTGATGCGCGCGTTCATCCTGCGCCGCGTCGGCCTGATCGAGGAAGGCGGCGCGGGAACGGTGATCGTCGGCCACGCGGGCGGCCTCGCGGTGCTGCGGCTGCAGGGATTCCTCACACGGAGCGGTTATCCCAACCTCGTGATCGATTCGGCCGAGGACGAGCAGGGCCGCGAGCTGATCGAGCGCCTCGGCGTCACCGACTCGGAACTGCCGCTGGTCGTCTGTCCCAGCGGGGCGATGCTGCGCAATCCCACCGAGGCCGAGCTTGCGGTGTGCATCGGCCTGATGCCCGAGCTCGATCCTGCCAAAGTGTACGACGTCGCGATCGTCGGCGCGGGGCCGGCCGGGCTCGCGGCGGCGGTCTATGCGGCTTCGGAGGGTCTCTCGACGATCGTGCTCGACGGCAAGGTCATGGGCGGACAGGCCGGCGCCTCGGCGCGGATTGAGAATTACCTCGGCTTCCCCACCGGCATCTCGGGCCAGGCGCTGACCGGCCGCGCATTCAACCAGGCGATCAAGTTCGGCGCCGAAGTCGCGATCCCGCTGCAGGTCGATCATCTGTCGTGCGACGGGGGTATCAAGGCGATCGCCGTCACCGGCGCAGCGCCGATCAAGAGCCGCACCGTGGTGATCGCCTCGGGCGCGCGCTATCGCCGGCCCGCGATGGCGGGTCTGGAAGCGCACGAGGGCACTTCGGTCTCGTACTGGGCCTCGCCGATCGAGGCGCGGCTCTGCGCGGGCGAGACCGTCGCGCTGGTCGGCGGCGGCAATTCGGCGGGGCAGGCGGTGGTCTATCTCGCCGACAAGGTCCGCAAGCTCGACCTGATCGTGCGCCGCCCGCTGGCGGACACGATGTCGAAATACCTGATCGAGCGGATCTCCTCGCTCGACAACGTCGAGTGCCACGTCGGCGCCGAAGTCACCGCGCTCGATTCGGACGAGGGCGGCGCGCTGTCCGCGCTCCACTGGAGGAAGCTTGCGAGTGGCGAGACCGGCATATGCGGCGTCTCGCACCTGTTCCTGTTCATCGGCGCCGATCCCAACGCCGCCTGGGCGGCCGACTGCGTCGAGACCGATGACAAGGGCTTCGTCACCACCGGAGCCGGTTCGCTCCCGCTCGAAACCAGCCTGCCCGGCGTGTTCGCGATCGGCGACGTGCGCGCGGGCTCGACCAAGCGCGTCGCCGCCGCGGTGGGCGAGGGCGCTTCGGTCGTCTCGCAGATTCATCAGGTGCTCGCGCACACCCCTCTGGAGAAATGAGCATGAGCTGCAGTCACGGCGCCGCGATTCACGACGTCACCCCCAGCGCGAAAGGCTGCGAGGAGTGCCTCAAGATCGGCAGCGTCTGGCTGCATTTGCGCTTATGCCGCACTTGCGGCCACGTGGGCTGCTGCGACGATTCCCCACACAAGCATGCGACCGCGCATTTTCGCGCGGGCGGGCATCCGATCATCGAGGGCTACGATCCGCCCGAGGGCTGGGGCTGGTGCTATATCGACGAGACGTTCGTCGAGTTGCCCGACCAGACGCCGCAGGTAGGGCCGATTCCGCGGTATTATTGAGGGACGTCCTGGCTGTCGAGTTAGACGATTTCCAGCCTAACCTGACGTCCCACCGCCGCCGCGGCGCGGGTGAGCGTGTCAAGGCTGACGGACGCATTGTTAGGGTCGAGCAGCCGGTCGAGCTGGCTGCGGCTGGTGTTCATCCGCTTGGCCATCGCGATCTTCGTGAGATGCTGCGCTTTCATCGCCTCGGCGAGTTGATGCGCGACGACCTTTTTCAGGGCGCCTGCCTGCACCTGCTCGTAGAGGCCCTCTTCCTTGAGGAAGTCGTCGAACAGGCTGCCGACCGAGCCCTTGGTCTCACCGGTCATGATGCAATCTCCTTTTGCCGTCTGCGGGCGAGAGCGAGATCCTCGGCCGGTGTTTTCTGGGTCTTCTTGATGAAGCCGTGAAGCAGCACCATTCGATCTTCGACTTGGCAGAACAGGATGCGGGCAATGCGATGGCTGATCAGCGAGCTTCGCAACTCCCACAGGCCTTGCTTCATCGGCCGCACCAGAGGCATTCCAACCGGCCAGGTGAACTCGACCGCTGCGATATCCTCACCAAGAGTCTTGCGATCCGCGAGGGGCAGTTCCTTCAACCAGTCTCGCACGGGCTCATTGCCTGACTCTGTCGCGTAGAATGCGGCTCTGATCTTCTTGTTCTGGCTCATCAACCAGTCTCGCACGATTTGTACCAAAAATGGAACACAACGTCAATACTGCTCTGGGCTCCGATCGCATCAGAACGCCAACCTCAGATCATCGGCCGAAACTCCTCCAGCACCGCGCGATAGACCGCCTTCTTGAACGGCACGATCAGTTCAGGCAGCAGTTCGGGATCGACCCAGCGCCACTCGCAGAACTCGGCCGGGTCGTGCGCCTCCAGGTCGATGTCCGCGTCCCCGCCCAAAAACCGCGCGAGGAACCAGGTCTGGCGCTGGCCGCGGTATTTGCCGCCCCACAGCTTGCCCATCAGTTCGGGCGGCAGGTCGTAAAGCAGTTCGTCGCGCGTGTCGGTCACCAGCAGCGCGTCCTCGCGCTTCACGCCGGTCTCCTCGTACAGTTCGCGGAACGCGGCCTCGGGCAGTTCCTCACCCGGATCGACGCCGCCTTGCGGCATCTGCCAGATGTCGCCTTCGACCATGTCGATCCGCTTGCCGACGAACACCTTGCCGTCGTGATTGACCAGCATCACGCCCACGCAGGGACGGTACGGCAGCTTGGCAAAAGGGTCTTTGCCCCCGGCTTGTTTGGGCATTCAAATTCCCCTATCGGAATAAACATTCGCGGAATGCGGCGCCGCTGTGGTCTCGGCTTTGGGTAGAACTCGGCTTACGCCGCGCGTTCAGACTTGACTAGCGGGGGTCGAAGTGTCTCTCACAGGCTGCGGTTTGGACCCCGCGAATTTTTCTAAGTTGCCCGGCAGCGCCAGCAAAGTAGGTGCGCACCGGACGAGCGGCCACGGCCGCGAGCAGAGGACATAATGGCAACCATACTTTCCGAGCCCGATCAGGCTCTCGCGGGCGAGGCCCATGCCGAAGCGGTGGTCGTGCGTTTCGCCGGCGATTCGGGCGATGGCATGCAGCTCACTGGCAGCCAGTTCACGCTTTCGACCGCGCTCGCGGGCAACGATCTGGCGACCTTTCCCGACTTTCCGGCCGAGATCCGCGCGCCGCAGGGCACGCTGTTCGGCGTCTCGGCGTTCCAGATCAACTTCGGCTCGACCGACATCACCACCGCGGGCGACGCGCCCGACGTGCTCGTGGCGATGAACCCAGCCGCGCTCAAGACCAACGTCCACGCGCTCAAGCCCGGCGGGCTGATCATCGCCGACACCGGCGAGTTCACCAAGCGCAACCTCGAAAAGGCGAAGTACGACGCGAGCCCGTTCGAGGACGGCAGCCTCGCCAAGTGGGACGTGCTGGCGTTCGACATCAGTTCGCTGACCGTCGCGGCGGTCAAGCCGTTCGGGCTCGGCAACAAGGACGCGCTGCGCTGCAAGAACATGTGGACGCTGGGCCTCGCGCTGTGGATGTTCGATCGCCCCCGCGCGCCGCTCTACGAGTGGCTCAGGAACAAGTTCGCCAAGAACCCGGTGCTGGCCGATGCCAATATCGCCGCGCTCGATGCGGGTCATGCCTATGGTGAGACCGCCGAGATCTCGGGCCCGCTGCGCAAGCTGCTGGTCGAGCCGGGCGAGGCGGCGCCGGGTCTATACCGCACCGTTACCGGCGCCGAATCGATCAGCTACGGCCTCGTCGCGGGCGCGCAGCTCGCGGGCCTGCCGATCTTCTTCGGCGGCTATCCGATCACGCCCGCGTCGGCGATCCTCCACAACCTCGTGAAGATGAAGGAGTTCGGGGTCACCACCTTCCAGGCGGAGGACGAGATCGCGGCGATCTGCGCGGCGATCGGAGCGTCTTACGCCGGGCAGCTGGGCGTCACCTCCTCGTCGGGCCCGGGCATTGCGCTCAAGGGCGAGGCGATGGGGCTGGCGATCATGACCGAGCTGCCGCTGGTGATCGTCAACTCGCAGCGCGGCGGCCCTTCGACGGGGCTTCCGACCAAGACCGAGCAGTCGGACCTGTATCAAGCCGTCTATGGCCGCAATGGCGATGCGCCGCTGCCGGTGATCTCGGCGCGCTCGCCTTCGGACGCGTTCGACGCGGCGATCGAGGCGGTGCGCCTCGCGGTGCATTACATGACCCCGGTGATCCTGCTGACCGACGGTTACATCGCCAACGCGGCCGAGCCATGGCTGGTGCCCGATCCGGCGAAGTACGAACCGTTCCCGATCGAGTTCCTCGAAGACGTGAACGGACCCGACGGCGTGCTCCCCTACAAGCGCGACGCGCGCGGGGTGCGCCCGTGGATCAAGCCGGGCACGCCGGGCCTCACGCACCGCATCGGCGGCATCGAGAAGGCGCTGGGCACCGGCAACATCGATTACTCGCCCGCGGTCCACCAGGAGCAGACCGACGCGCGCAAGGCCAAGATCGACAACATCGCCAGGGACATCCCCGACCAGGCCGTCGAGATGGGCGAGACCACGGGCACGCTCGCGGTGGTCGGCTGGGGCTCCACCTTCGGCCCGATCCACCAGGCGGTGCGCCGCGCGCGCCGCAAGGGCCTCAGCGTCAGCCACATCCACGTCCGCCACATCTGGCCGCTGCCCGCGAACCTCGGCGATCTGCTGCGCGGCTTCGACCACGTGCTGGTGCCCGAGATGAACACCGGCCAGTTCAAGACCGTGCTGCGCGACCAGTACCTCGTCGACGCCAAGCCGCTGACCAAGACCAGCGGGCAGCCGTTTACGATCTCCGAGCTGGAAGAGGCGATCTCGCACTTCTTCCAGCGCGGCGCGGAAGAGGGCGGCGAGGTCGATGCGGACACCACGCAGCTGCCGAGCATCGATGCGGTGAATTTGTGAGTGCTCGCACTCTCCTGCACCGTCACCCTGAACTTGTTTCAGGGTCCATCCTTCCTCACGCGGCTCAGCTCGCGGAGGCGAAATGGATGCTGAAACAAGTTCAGCATGACGAGAACGCACGCACTACCGAATTTCAGGTGACTCTATGAACGACATGACCCCCATCACCACCACGCTCAAGGACTGGGAGACCGACCAGGAGGTCCGCTGGTGCCCGGGTTGCGGCGATTACGCGATCCTGAAAGCCGTGCAGCGCACGCTGCCCGAGCTTGGCGCGGACCCGGCGAACACCGTGTTCGTCAGCGGCATCGGCTGCTCGAGCCGGTTCCCCTATTACGTCGAGAGCTACGGCTTCCACACCATCCACGGCCGCGCGCCGGCGGTGGCGACGGGGATCAAGCTCGCCAATCCCGCGCTCGACGTGTGGATCGTGACCGGCGACGGCGACGGCATGTCGATCGGCGGCAACCACACGATGCACATCCTGCGCCGCAACCTCGATTGCCAGATCCTGCTGTTCAACAACGAGATCTACGGCCTGACCAAGGGCCAGTACTCGCCGACCAGCCGCCAGGGCACCAACTCGCCGACGACGCCGCTGGGCTCGGTCGACCGCCCGGCGCTGCCTTGCGCGTTCGCATTGGGTGCGGGCGCGCGGTTCGTCGCGCGGGGCTTCGATGTCTCGAAGGAACTGCCGAACGTGCT
>CAJCHR010000297.1 GCA_903970225.1 Actinobacteria bacterium 21-64-8
CTGCTGGTCGAGACGGACTCGCCGTTCCTCGCACCGGTGCCGCATCGGGGGCGCACGTGCGAGCCGGCCTATACCGCCGATACCGCGCGGTATGTCGCGGCCTTGCGTGGCATCACGCCCGAAGCGCTGGCTCAGGCGACCACGCGAAACTTCTTCGCGCTGTTCAGCAAAGCGCGCCTCGAAGAGGCCTCTGCGTGAAACTGATCATGCTCGGCAGTGGCACGTCAACCGGAGTGCCGCGGCTCGGCGGCGAGGATGGACCGGATTGGGGCCACTGTGATCCGGCCGAATCGAAGAACCTGCGCAGCCGGGTTTCGATCATCGTCGAGACCGACGCCGGGAGCCGGCTGCTGATCGACACATCGCCGGATCTGCGTTCGCAACTGCTCGCAAGGAATATCCAGCGGGTCGACGCGGTGTTCTGGACTCACGATCATGCCGATCATTGCCACGGCATCGATGACTTGCGCGCATTGCGCTACGGCCGCGGCGGGCCGCTACCGGGCTATGCCGCCGACGAGACCGTCCGCCGGTTGCGCCAGCGTTTCGGCTACGTGTTCGCGGGCCAGTTCGGTTATCCCACGATCGTGTCGCTCGACACCTTGGATCACATGAGGATGTGCATGGGTGTCGGCGTCAAGCACTGCCAGATGCCGCATGGACCGGTCTGGAGCACAGGGTTCCGGTTCGAATGTGACGGAACCTCAATTGGTTATGCGACGGACTTCAGTGAAATCACACGTGAGATGGTCGATCTTTTCTCGGGTTGCCGGCTGCTCGTGATCGATTGCCTGCGCCGCGAACCGCATCCGACACATGCGCATCTGGGCATGGCCCTGGAACTGGCCGAAGCGGCGCGCGTCCAACAGGCGGTGCTCACGCATCTCGACAAGAGCATGGATTATGACTCGGTGTCGGCCGAGATCCCAGGGCATGTGATCGTTGGATACGACGGTCTGGAACTCGCGGCGTGAACAGCGGCGCGATGATCCAGGTGGTCGCAGTCGCGATGTCGCTGATCCTCGTCCTGCGCGCGCTGCGGGCTCGAAACCTTCCTCAGGCGACGCTGATCCGCTGGGGCGCCATCTGGTTAGCGATCATCGCAGCGCTCGCCGCGCTCATCTCGCATTTAACATAATATATATTATCAATCTTATTGATACGGCAGCGTGGACATCTGGCACCACTCCTCCGTCTCGACAGCCGCGATCGAAAGTCCGATGAAATCGGCCATGACCGAACCTGCATCATCCGACATTTCGTTGTCTTCATTGAGCCGCCTGCTGGAGATCATGGCGCGGCTGCGCGATCCCGAACGCGGCTGCGAGTGGGATGTCGCGCAGACCTTCGCGACGATCGCGCCCTACACCGTCGAGGAAGCCTACGAAGTCGCCGATGCGATCGCGCGCGATGACATGGCGGCGCTGCGCGAGGAACTCGGCGATCTGCTGCTTCAGGTGGTGTTCCACGCGCGCATTGCCGAGGAATCGGGATTGTTCGCGTTTGGCGATGTTGCCGCGGCGATCGCGGACAAGCTCGAAGCGCGTCATCCGCATGTCTTCGGAACGGACACGTCGACTACCGCGCAAACCGAACGATGGGAATCGCTGAAGGCTGCGGAACGTGCGTCCAAAGGCGCGTCGGGCACTCTGGAAGGCGTTGCGATTGCCCTGCCCGCGCTGATCCGCGCCGAGAAGCTCCAGAAGCGCGCCGCGCGAGTCGGGTTCGACTGGCCCGATCCGGATGGCCCGGCGGAAAAGCTGCGTGAGGAGATCGTCGAACTGGCCGAAGCCGCGCCGGACAAGCGCGAGGAGGAAGCGGGCGACCTGCTGTTCGCCGCAGTCAATCTGGTGCGTGCGTACGGCATTGCGCCCGAGGATGCGCTTCGCATCGGCAACGCGAAGTTCGAGCGGCGCTTTCGGGCGATGGAGGCGATGGCAAAGACCGAAGACCTCCGGTTCGAGGCGCTGTCGCTCGATCAGCAGGAAGCGTTGTGGCAGGCGGTCAAGCGGAACGAGGCGCGTTTCCTGTAGCGCTCAACGCCTTCCGCGCCGAACCAACCAGCGCAAAGCAAGAAGCGCGCCGACAACGCCCACCAGCGCAAGCAGGCCGACGCCTAGCGCCGCTCCCGCCGAAAACAGGAGGCCCTTGAGGATCGCTCCGAAAAACTGGCCGATCGCAGCCGAGATATGGACCATCTGTGCTGAACGGACGCGCGGCGTCAAAGCCGCGCGAAACGTCCGAGTTCGCGTGCAGTCAGGCGAACGCGCAGCGCCACTTGCGGCCCCTCGCCGCCGGCATCTTTGGCCGGAATAACTGCCTCGCTGACGGCATCTTCGGCGAGCACTTCGCCATGCGCGTGCAGCCACGCGAGCCGCTGGCCATCGGCGGCCGCGATCGTGAACGCGTATTCGCGCGCATCACCGGTCAGCATCGCGCTTATCGTCTCGAGCAGCGCGTCACAGCCTTCGCCGGTCAATGCCGACAGCGGAACGACCGTCTCGCTGCGCGATGGGCCGACGGCGCGCAAGTCTTCCGCCCGTTCGGGGTCGAGCAAGTCCCACTTGTTCCAGACTTCGATCAGCGGAATCGCCGGATCTTCGCCCTCACCGCCGGCCCCTCCGGTCACCCCGAGATCGCTCAGGATCGCGAGAACCTGCTCCTTTTGCGCATCGCTATCTGCGTTGGCGATGTCGCGCACATGGACGATTACGTCGGCGGCGGTGACTTCCTCCAGCGTCGCGCGGAAAGCCGCGATGAGCTGCGTCGGAAGCTCCGAGATGAAGCCGACCGTGTCCGAGAGGATCGCCTTGTCGATCCCCGGCAAGCGGATGCTCCGCATGGTCGGATCGAGCGTCGCGAACAGCAGGTCTTCGGCCATCACCGCCGCCCCGGTCAGGCGGTTGAACAGAGTCGACTTGCCCGCGTTGGTATAGCCGACCAGCGCGACCACCGGCCACGGCGCCTTTTCGCGACGATCACGGTGCAGCCCGCGCGTGCGCCGCACCTGTTCGAGTTCGCGCCGGATGCGCGCCATCCGGTCGCGGATGAGGCGGCGATCGGCCTCGATCTGGGTTTCGCCCGGCCCGCCGAGGAAGCCGAAGCCGCCGCGCTGGCGTTCGAGGTGAGTCCACGAGCGGACCAGACGGCCGGCCTGGTAATCGAGGTGCGCGAGTTCGACCTGAAGCCTGCCTTCGGCGGTCGCGGCGCGTTCGCCGAAGATCTCGAGGATCAGCCCGGTGCGGTCGATCACCTTGCGCTTGAGCTTTTCCTCGAGGTTGCGCTGCTGGATCGCGGTCAGCGCGCCGTCGACGATGATCAGATCGGCATCGTTCTGTGTCGCGGCGATACCGATGTTCGCGACCTGCCCCTCGCCGAACAGCGTCGCGGCGCGCGGCTCGCGGATCGGGATGGCGATCGCGTCCCCCACGACAAGGCCGATCGCGAGCGCAAGCCCCTTCGCCTCATCGAGCCTCGCCTCGGTATCGATTTGCGCGCCGCGCTGGCGGAGCGAGGGGTAGACGACGAGCGCGCGAGCGCCGCGCGTCACCTCCCCTGTGAGATCATCGGATTGGGTCAGCGGTCAGCCTTCCGGCTCCCCTTCCCCATCGGATGTCAGATCGACCGGCGTGACCGGCTGGATCGTCGAAACCGCGTGCTTGTAAGCAAGCTGCACATAGCCCTCGCGCTCGAGCAGCATGCAGAACAGATCGTAGGCCGCGACGCGGCCCTGCAGCATCACGCCGTTGACCAGGAACATCGTCACCTGCACGCCGGCATTGCGGATCGACGAGAGGAACACGTCCTGCAGCAGGCGCAGCTTCTTGCTGCCATCGGCGGCGGCGCTGAACTGGCGCGCGTCGATCGGAACCGACGGCATGATCGTCGAGATCGCATGCTTGTAGACGAGCTGCGACTGGCCGTCGCGGCGGAGCAGGATCGAGAAATTGTCGAACCAGGTCACGATCCCCTGCAGCTTGACGCCCTTGACCAAGAACATCGTCACCGGGGTCTTGTTCTTGCGCAGCAGGTTAAGGAACTGGTCCTGGAGGTTCTGTGCCTTGCCCGACGACGCGCCTGATGGCGCAGGTGCCGGTGATGCCGCTGGTGCGTTCGATACCACAGCGGCCGGAGCCTTACTCTCGGAAGCTGGCGCGGGATCCGCCGATTCAGGCCGAGGACGGGCGGTCAAAGTCTTACCAGCCATGATTGGCACTCCAGTTTTGTTGGCAGCCGCTTGTGCGGCCTGCGATCTGGCCCCTGGGAGCCGAGTAGAGACGTCTTCTACCGAGCCGCTCCTGTTGCGTAAATTGCAAAAAGCCACACGAACCGCGCAACTGGCGCAACCGTCATGTGGCGGTCTCTTCTCCCTCCCCGTCGATATCCTCGTCGCGGCGATCGACCATGCCCAGCAGCTTGAGTTTGCGGTGAAGCGCGGATCTCTCCATCCCGATGAAGGCGGCGGTCTTCGAAATGTTTCCGGAGAACCGGCGGATCTGCACTTTCAGGTACTCGCGCTCGAAGTTCTCGCGCGCCTCGCGCAGCGGCACGCCCATCATCGTGGACATGCGCGAATCCCCCTGGAAGCGGCCCGAAAGGATCTCCGGCGGCAGCATATCCGCCTCGACCCGGGCGAGCCGCTCGCGCGGGGCCATGATCACCGTGCGCTCGACGACGTTGCGCAACTGGCGGACGTTGCCCGGCCATTCGTAGGCCTGGAGCGAGGTCATTGCATCGGGCGCGATGGTCGGCGGAGAAAGCGCCTGCTCGTTCGCGAAGCGCGCGAAGAAATGATCGATCAGCGGGGGGATATCCTCGCGGCGGTCACGTAAGGCCGGGATCGAGACGGGAACCACGTTGAGACGGTAGAAGAGGTCTTCGCGGAAGCGGCGCTCGGCGATCTCCTTTTCGAGATTGCGCGAGGTCGAGGATACTACGCGTACGTCGACGCGGATTTGGCGGTGACCACCGACGCGCACGAAGCTCTGCTCGGTCAGCACGCGCAGGATCCGTGCCTGCGTGGAGAGCGGCATGTCGGCGATCTCGTCGAAGTAGAGCGTGCCGCCATCCGCCGCCTCGAGCATTCCGGGCCGGATCAGGCTGCCATCGCTCTCCTCGCCGAACAGTTCCTGTTCGAACCGTTCGGGCGTGATCCGCGCCGAATTGACCGAGACGAACGGCTTGTCCGCGCGCGCGCTCCAGCGGTGGAGCAACCGCGCGGCGACTTCCTTGCCCGCGCCCGCCGGACCGCTGATCAGCAGCCGGCTGCCGGTGCTGGCGATACGCTTGAGCGTCGCGCGGACCTGATTGATCGACGTCGAGTTGCCAGTGAACTCCTCGCTGAAAGTGAAATCCTGCCTGAGCTGCGCATGTTCGCGGCGCAGGCGGTCGGTCTCGGTCGCCTTGGCGACGAGGTGCAGCAGCCGCTCGGCCTCGAACGGCTTCTCGATGAAATCGACCGCGCCGCGCCCGATCGCGGCGACCGCGGTGTCGATGTTGCCGTGGCCCGAAAAGATGATCACCGGGAGGTTCGGCTCACGCGCCTTGATCGCATCGAGCACTTCGAGCCCATCCATTGCGCTGCCGTGAAGCCACACATCGAGCAGTACCAGGCTGGGCCGGCGCTCATCGATCGCAGCTAGCGCGCCGTCACTGTCGCCGGCGGTGCGGCAATCGTAGCCCTCGTCGCCGAGCACGCCGGCGACCAGTTCGCGAATGTCGCGTTCGTCATCGACGATCAGGATATCGAGCGCCATTAGCGAGGTGTTCCTTTCATTCTGCGGCTTCGGCCGCACGGCGGCCGGTCAACGGATCGCACGCGAAGCTCAGAGTCACGCGCGCGCCGCCGCCTTCGGCCGAGGCGAAGGCAAGCTGGCCGCCGTGTTCCTCGACGATCTTCTGCACGATCGCGAGACCCAGGCCGGTGCCCTTCTCGCGGGTGGTCACGTAAGGCTCGACGATCCGCTCCCGCTCGTTCGGCAGGCCGATGCCGTTGTCGGTCACGGTAATCGTGACCCCTTCGAACGCGGGGCGCAGCACGACGTCGATGGTGCCGGGCCACTCCTCGCGGACCTTCGGCGGACGGTCGTCGATCGCCTCGATCGCGTTCTTGAGCACGTTGGTCATCGCCTGGCCGATCTGGTGGCGATCACAGGCGATCGTCGGCACCTCACCCTCGGTGCGGAAGTCGAACGCGATGTCGGGCCGTGCGACCTGTTGGAGGAACATCGACTGGCGCGTGAGCGCAACCGGATCCTCGACCCGGAACACCGGCTTGGGCAGCCGGGCGAACGACGAGAATTCGTCGACCATCTTCCTGAGTTCGCCGACCTGCCTGATGATCGTGGCGGTCAGTTCCTCGAACAATTCGGGGTTATCGAGGATCTGCTTGCGGTAGCGGCGGCTCAGGCGCTCGGTCGCGAGCTGAATGGGCGTGAGCGGGTTCTTGATCTCGTGCGCGATGCGCTGCGCGACGTCGGACCAGGCCGCCTGGCGCTGATCAAGAAGCTGGCGGGTGATATCCTCGAACGTGATCACATGGCCGGAAGGATCACGCCGCGAGTTGACCGCGAGCGTCAGCAATTCGCCCGACCGATTGTACTGCACGACCCCCGCATCGCGCCGACCCTCGATGAGCGGCGCGAACGAGGGCGCCAGTGCCGCCAGCGCCACCCCCACCGGGGCAGGCCCGGGATTTCCCAGAAGCAGATTTTGCGCGCTGCTGTTCATCAACAGGATGTTGCCCTCGCGATCGAGCGAGACCACGCCCGC
>CAJCHR010000298.1 GCA_903970225.1 Actinobacteria bacterium 21-64-8
CAGAAAGTCGGCTGGCAGCGCGAGGCCGTGCAATTCTCGCAGACCCGCCAAAAGCGCATGATATATGATTCCCACCACAACGATCGATACCACCGTGCCGCCCGTCCAGCGCGGCGATACCGGACGGCTGAGCCCCGCTGCGAGCGCTACGGCGACCACGAGCGCGTTGGTCAGGATGGTGAAATATTGCGATACGTCCGCGAGCGCGACGAGCGGCGAGCTGGTGGCTTGCGTCGACACCCACACCTGCAGCCCCAGGCCAGCCGCTGCGACGGCCGCAACGACGAGCGCGGCGGCGCGCGTCAGGCCCGTCATCGCTGGTCGGCCGCGCGGGACCAGCCTGCCTCAGATCTGTGAATGATCCACCACCGGACGGCTTTCGCGTGTGCCGCGATAGCGCGCGGTGGGGTCGGTCGCGTCGCCGGCGATCAGGACATGATCGTCATGCACCTCGAGCAAGGTGCCCACGAACGGAAACCCTTCGAGGCTGCCGGTCACGCGATAGCTGACCGAATCGCCGACCTTGAAGGTAGCGGGGTCGAAATTGAATTCGAACGGACAGGCATCGCCCAGCGTTTCGCCCATACCTTGCATCGCGTGTCTCCTTTGCGCGGAAGATAGTGCGTAGTCGCGGCCTTGGACAAGTCTTTCAGCGCGCTACGCTCTGCGATCCACCGCGATAGCGGGCCGGCGGACGCTTGGTCTTGTCGCCGTAGTCGAGCGTTCCGAACATCCAGTCGTAGAGCAGCGTGATCGTCGCGTAGTTGCCGCCGGTGAATTTCGCATGGTGATTGTGGTGCATCACCGACATCGTGTTGAGGTAGCGCCCCGGAAAACGGCTCCCGTCCCACAAGTCGTGGTTGTGCAGATTGATCTGCGTGAACGCGAGCCAGGTGATGACGACAGTCGCGACGTGGAACTGGCCCATGAAGCGCGAGAGGACGAAGATCGTGGCGACGTATAGACCCAGCCCGATCGCGATCTCGAGCGGATGGATATAGCTCGAATCGTTGCGGCACGGGTTGTGCTGGCGATGGTGGATCGCATGCATCCAGATCAAAGGTCCCTTGAGGAACCCGGCATCGTGGAACAGGAAGCGGTGCGTCAGGTAATAGAAGAAATCGTAGACCATCAGAATCACGACGCAGTCGAGCGGGATCCGCCACCACGGCTGGGGGCTGAGAGTTACGCAGAACGGCATGATTGCGCCGAAGATCACCACCAGGAAGATCAGACCCCACTTGCGGTTGCGCGCCTGATTGGCGGCGTAAGCGGGCTTTTCCATCTTCGCGGCGAACGTCTCGCGATTAAGGCGGCTCGCCGCGCGAAAGCCGGGTACCAGCAGCATGGCCTTTGCGGCCACGAACGTCAGCGCAAGAACGATCGCCCCCGTCAGCAGGGACAATTGCCACTCATACTGGCCGATCAGCCACGCCGGAACCAGGGAATGAAGCACCATCGATCTCTCCGCTCGCCGAGCCGCCTCCGATACCCGGTGACTCATCCGCACTATGATACAGTGCGTTCCATATAGCGTATCCGCGCGGCCCGCGCAAAATCGCCGGAAACAGGCATGAAAAAGCCGCCGGAGCGATCCCCGGCGGCCTTCTTTGACTCGACGTCTGTCAGGTCAGCCGACGATCTCTTCGGGCTTGAAGAAGAATGCGATCTCGGTCGCCGCATTCTCTTCGCTGTCAGAACCGTGGACCGTGTTGGCCTCGATCGATTCGGCGAATTCCTTGCGGATCGTGCCCTCGTCCGCGTTGGCGGGGTTGGTGGCGCCCATGATGTCACGGTTGCGCTTCACCGCGTCCTCGCCTTCGAGCACCTGGACTACGACCGGGCCCGAGATCATGAATGAGACGAGTTCGCCAAAGAACGGACGCTCGCGGTGGACGCCGTAGAAGCCCTCAGCCTGCTCTTGCGACAAGTGCAGGCGCTTCGAGGCGACCACGCGCAGGCCCGCATCTTCCAGCTTCTTGGTGACCGCGCCGGTCAGGTTGCGACGCGTGGCGTCGGGCTTGATGATCGAGAAGGTCCGGGTCACGGCCATGGGAAAGTCCTTGGATGGATGTATTGGAAAAGCCGCGCGCCCCTAGCGGGCTTGGCGAGCCGGGGCAAGCTTCGGCCGGCCCCTAGCCCGCTTCGCGCCAGCGCCCGGCATCATCCTGCTTCCAGAAATGGCGTTCGAGGCCCTCGCGCTTGCCCAATTCGCGCCAGCATTCGCGCGCGGCCTGCAACGTCTCCTCGCCGAACAACAGGAAGCTGCGGGCGAATGGTTCCGCGCCTTCGCGCCAGACGCCATCGGCAAGCGCGCAGAAGTGCGCTCCGTTGGCGGGCGTGGTATCCGTGGAGAGCAGGATGGGCTGACGTGCATCGTCCTCGCCACCCGAGCGGCCGTTGGCGAGGAAACTGTCGGGGATGCGGCTCCACAGCGCCTTGCCGATCTGGTCGAGTTGTTCGGCATCCGCGGAAACGACGAGCAACCGTTCGCCTGCGCTGAGCGTGTTGCGCGCGATCAGGGGCAGGACGGCTTCGACGGGGTCGCGCGAAAGCTGGTAGAAATCGACCCTCAAGTCCCCCTCCCGCTTTCGGAAGGGGTTAGGGGAGGGCCTTTCAAGGTACGGCCTGCGCCAAAATCGACCGGCCCTCGCCCGTCCGCTCCCGCAAGCGAGATTTTAAGCCTCAAGGACATCCCGCACGTACTGGTCGAGCAGGCGCACGCCGTACCCGGTCGCACCCTTGTCGAACGTGGCGCCCGGCTTGTCGGCCCAGACCACGCCAGCGATGTCGAGGTGTGCCCAGGGCGTGTCGTTCTCGACGAAGCGCTTGATGAACTGCGCGGCGGTGATCGAGCCGCCGTAGCGACCTCCGACGTTCTTCATGTCAGCAATCGGGCTGTCGATCAGCTTGTCGTAAGTCGATCCCATCGGAAAGCGCCACAGCTTCTCACCGACCGTCTGCCCCGCGGCGGTCAGCTTGGCCGCGAGGTCGTCGTTGTTCGAAAAGATCCCTGCATACTCGTCAGCCAGCGCCGCAATGATCGCGCCGGTCAGCGTGGCGAGATCGACGATCGTGGCCGGCTTGTACTCCTTCTGCACCCAGGTCAGCGCATCGCACAGCACCAGGCGCCCCTCGGCATCGGTATTGATCACTTCGATCGTCTGGCCCGACATCGAGGTGACCACGTCACCCGGCCGCTGGGCATTGGCATCGGGCATGTTCTCGACCAGTCCGCAGACGCCGATGACGTTGGCCTTGGCGCCGCGCAGTGCGAGCACGAGCATCGCGCCCGCGACTGCGCCGGCACCGCCCATGTCCCACTTCATGTCTTCCATGCCCGCGGCGCCCTTGATCGAGATGCCGCCGGTGTCAAAGGTCACGCCCTTGCCGACGAATGCGGTCGGCGCGGTGGCTTCATCGCCGCCTTTCCACTCGATCGCGAGCATCCGGCCGGGCTTGACCGAGCCTTGCGCGACGCCGAGCAGCGCGCCCATGCCGAGAATGCCCATCTCCTCTTCGTCGAGGACGCGCACGACAAGCCCGGTTCCCTCGTAACGCGCCTTGGCGCGGGCGACGAAGCTCTCGGGATAAATGATATTCGCCGGCTCGGTGACGAGCGTACGGGTGAACTCGACGCCTTCGGCGACCGCGCTGGCGATGGTCCAGGCCTCTTCGGTGCCTTCGGGCGCGCCGATCGCAGTGATGGTTTCGAGCGAGGTCTTCTGCTCATCCGTGAACTTCGTGTGATAGATATCATAGCGCCAGCCGCGCAGGCGCGCTGCCAGCAGGAGCCCCGCCGCCTCTTCGGCAGTGAGGTCCGATCCGGTGAGATCGATCGCCAGAGTCGGCTCGCCTGCAGTCAGATAGCGTGCGCTCAGAGCAGCACCTGCCTTTTCGGCGGCTTCAGCGCGATCGGCCGCGCCCGGCTTGCCAAGACCGACCAGCGCGGCACGCACGACCGCACCGCCACGCTCGACAAAACCCTCGAACACCTGCCCCGCCTTGCCCGTGAAGCGAGCCCGGCTGGCACCTTGTGCCAGCGCCGGTTCGAGATCGCCGGGCAGCGCATCCTCGTTCACCGCAAGGGCAATGAGCCCGAAAGAACCGGAAGCGGCGGCGAGGAACTGGATCTGCATGGAAACTCCCGGACGGGACAGAGGGTCTGGGCGGCTGACCGCATGCGGCGCCGGCGCGGATTGCAGTTAGGAGCGGGCGATGCGATAGGCAAGCCATGCTCCCCGATCCGCGGTCCCCGAAGCAGGCCCATTACCGCCGCCTGCAACCGCTCCGGCTGACCGCGATCGCGCTGGCGCTCTGCGCGCCAGGCGTGGCCGCTACGGCCCGTGCCCAAAGCGCCGAGGCGGCTCCAGGCCTTGCCGACGATCCCGCGCCACCGGTTGCCATCCCGGCTCCCTCGGCAAGCGCGAACGCCAAGCCGGCCAGCAATGCCGCCGATTCGACTCCGGTCGGGTTCGAGGCCGACAAGGTCGATTACGACGACAACGGCCAGCTCGTCACCGCTACCGGCAACGTCGTGCTGCGCCACGAGACACAATCGACGCGCGCCGACAAGGTCACCTGGAACCGCGACACAGGGGTGATCATCGCCACCGGCAATGTCCGGCTGGTCGACAAGGACGGCAACCTGCTGTTCACCCAGCGCATCCAATTGACGCAGGAGTTTCAGGCGGGCGCGATGGATTCGATGCTGCTCGCACTTCGCGAGGGCGGGCGGATCGCGGCCGAATCGGGAACGCGAGACGACAACGGCAAGGTCGTGCTGTCGCACGCGGCCTACACGGCGTGCCGGGTCGAGGATGGCGACGGCTGCCCCAAGCACCCCACTTGGCGAGTCACCGCGACTCGCGTGGTCTATTACGGCGACACCAAGCGGGTCACCTTCAGCCACGCGCGGCTGGAGCTGTTCCACACGATTGCAATCCCGATGTTCGGGCTCGGGCTCAACACCGACGGGGCGCCCAGTTCGGGCGTGCTGATCCCGACGTTCCAGTCGACACCGTCGAACGGGATCCAGATCGATGGGTCGTATTACTGGCACATTTCGGACACGCGCGATCTGACCGGTACGGTCAGCTTGTTCACCAAGTCGGCGCCGATGGTTTCGGCACAGTTTCGCGCGATCACCGATCTGGGCTCGTTCCAGATCACCGCGTACGGCACGAGCAGCCGGCGCCTGCCGATCGACGCGACCAGCGTCAACGACCAGACCGGAACCGGCGACTACGCATTTCGCGGCTATATCTTCGCCAACGGCAAGCTCCAGCTATCCCCGCATTGGAGCGTCACCGCCTCGATTCGGCGCACCACCGACGACACCTTCCTGCTGCGCTACGACATCAGCCGCGACGACCGGTTGCGCTCGGTCATCAATGTCGAGCGGATCGATGCCAACAGCTACCTGACGATCGCCGGTTGGGCGACCCAGACGCTGCGCATCAACGATTCGCAGGGCCAGACTCCAATCGCGCTGCCGGTGATCGATTATCGCTATCGCCTGCCCCAGCCGATCCTTGGCGGAAAAGTCGAGCTCGAGGCCAATACGCTCGCGATCACCCGGACCGAAGGTCAGGACACGCAGCGCGCGTTCGTGCGGGCGCAATGGGACATGCGGCGAGTCACGCCATGGGGTCAGGTGGTGACACTCACGGGGATGCTGCGCGGCGACCTGTACCACTCGTCCCACAATGACCTGACCGACACGGTCAGCTATCAGGGCAATCCCGGTTGGGAGACGCGCGGCGTCGCGATCGGTGCGATCGACGTGACCTGGCCGTTGGTGGGCGCGGCGTTCGGCGGCACCCAGGTGCTGACACCGCATATCCAGTTCGTCGCCTCGCCGCACATCAAGAACCTCGCCATTCCCGACGAGGATTCGCGCGCGATCGACCTGACGGACAGCGACTTGTTCTCGCTCAATCGCTTCCCCGGTTACGATCGGATCGAGGACGGCGCACGCTTCACTTATGGCCTCGATTACCAGCTCCAGTGGCCGAGTTGGCAGATCAACGCGACGATTGGCCAGTCCTATCGCTTCTCGTCGCAGCCCACCCTGTCCCCTGTCGGCACCGGCCTTTCGGACCGCACTTCCGACATCGTCGGGCGTATCGACGTGAAGTTCCGCGACTTCATCACGTTCACGGACCGGTTCAGGATCGACAAATCATCGGGCGGCCTGCGGCGGAACGAACTCGACGCGACGATCGGCGATCACAAGAATTATCTTGAAGTGGGCTACACCAATCTCGACCGCGGTATCCAGGAACTCGAGGATCTGCCCGATCGCGAGGAGCTGCGCGGCGCGGGGCGGTTCACGTTCCTCAAGTATTGGTCGGTCTACGGCTCCGCGGTGCTCAATCTCACCAGCCGCGCGGATGATCCGATCAACGGGTCCGACGGCTTCCAGCCGCTGCGCACCCGCGTGGGCATCGAATATTCAGACGACTGCTTCGAGATCGGGTTCAGCTGGCGGCGAGACTACGTAACGCTCGCCGATGCGAAACAGGGCAATGCGTTCCTCCTGCATCTGGCGATCAAGAACCTGGGCAGTCACTGAGGCGGCGCTGAACCGGCGCTATTCGGCGACCGTGAAATTCTTGTCGCAAGCTTGATGCATCCGCGCGCCAGGCTGTCTCGTATCTCCTGCGTCCACGATTGGACATGAGGAGAGTTTTCATGAGCCACCCTATTCGCACCGCCCTCGTCGCCGCTGCCCTGGTAATCTCCGGCAGCTCGGTCGCCTACGCAAAGATGGACCCGATGGTCGGCGGCGCCGCGATGTATCCGAGCAAGAACATCGTCGAAAACGCGGTCAACTCGCAGGACCACACCACTTTGGTCGCGGCCGTAAAAGCAGCCGGGCTGGTCGACACGCTCGAAGGCGCCGGGCCATTCACGGTTTTTGCACCCACCAACGAGGCTTTCGCCAAGCTCCCCGCAGGAACGGTCGACACACTGGTCAAGCCTGAGAACAAGGCGCAGCTCACCCAGATCCTGACATACCACGTCGTACCCGGCCGCATCACCGCGAAGATGATCGCCGCCAATGCCAAGATGCACGGTGGCACCGCGACGTACACCACGGTTCAGGGCGAGCCGCTGATGTTCAAGAAATCCGGCATGGGATGGTCGGTGATGGACGGCAAGGGCGACACTGCGATGATCACGATTGCCGACGTAATCCAGTCGAACGGTGTGATTCACGTTATCGATACCGTCTTGATGCCGTAAGCGGCGACCGGCTCGCAAGCCGGGTGGCGCGGAACGTTCGCCCCACCCGGCTCAGAGTCGTTGGCACTTCGGTACAAAACCGCTATCGGGCCGCTCAGTCTGGGTTCAGCCGGACTGACGCAATGGCGCGGACCTGATGGCGGCTGGCTCGGCGGGCGCCGGTTCGGGACCTCCACCGCACGGGGATCGAAGGCCAAGTGATCAGAATTGCACGTAAATTTCGCTTTGGCACGAGTGTGCTGGGTTTGGCTCTGGCCGCATCGGCGCTCCTTCCGACGACCATCGCGGGCGCGCAGGACACTGCTGTGCCCGATGAAACGCCTGCGGCAGCCCCGCAGGGCGAGCTCAATATCCCGCAGGACGTGCAGCTTTTCGGGACGAATCCGGATTTGCGCCGCGCGACCGCGATCATCAACGGCGACGTGATCACCGGCACCGACATCGACCAGCGGCTCGCGCTGATCGTCGCCGCGAACGGCGGCAAGGTGAGCGACGAGGAGAAGCAGAGGCTGCGCCTGCAAGTGCTGCGCAATCTGATCGACGAGACGCTTCAGATCCAGGAGGCGAAGGCCAACAAGGTCGACGTTTCGGACGATGATATCAACCAGTCCTACGGCCGCGTCGCCGCGCAGAATTTCCATCAGGATGTCACCGCGCTCGATGCGTACCTTGCCAAAGTCGGTTCGTCGCCGGCCTCGCTCAAGCGCCAGATTCGCGGTGAGCTTGCATGGCAAGGCCTGCTGCGCCGGAACATCGCGCCGTTCATCAACGTCTCGGGCGACGAGGTGAAGGAAATCCTCGAGCGGATGAAGGCAGCGAAAGGCACCGACGAATACCGCATCGGCGAGATCTACCTCGCGGCCGCCCCCGAAGCCCGCGAGCAGGTCGCAGCGACAGCGCAGCAGATCGTCGATCAGATCAAGAAGGGCGGCAGCTTCGTCGCTTACGCCCGCCAGTATTCGCAGGCGTCGACCGCGGCGGTCGGCGGCGACCTTGGCTGGATCCGGCTCGCGCAGTTGCCACAGCAGCTTGCCGACGCGGCAAAGCAGCTCGATCGAGGTCAGTTGGTCGGGCCGGTCGAAGTGCCCGGCGGATTCGACATTCTCTATCTGATCGACAAGCGTCAGGTGCTTACCAGCGATCCGCGCGACGCGGTGCTCTCGCTCAAGCAGGTCTCGATCAACTTTCCCGCTGGCACGACCGAGGCCGACGCGACGAAGCAGGCCGGCGCATTCGCCCAGGCGATGCACCAGGCGCACGGTTGCGGTCAGGTCGATGCGATCGCCGCAGGCCTTGGCGCGCAAGTCGTCGAGAACGATCAGGTGAAGGCGCGTGATCTTCCCGGGCCGCTGCAATCTTCGGTTCTGACGCTTTCGGTAGGTGAGGCTTCGCCCCCGTTCGGCTCGATCAAGGATGGCGTGCGCGTGCTGATGCTGTGCGGCCGCGACGATCCGGCCGCCAACAACGGTCCGAGCTACGACGACGTGATGAGCCAGCTTCAGGACGACCGCGTCAACAAGCGCGCGCAGGCCTACTTGCGCGATCTTCGCCGCGACGCGGTGATCGAATACAATTGACGCGGGCCCCACTCCCGCTGGCCGCCTCGCTCGGCGATCCGGCGGGAGTGGGCCCGGAACTGCTTGCCGAGGCATGGCATTGGCGCGAACGCGAAGGGCTGGCGCCGTTCTTCGTGGTTGGCGGCGCAGGTGTGCTGCGGGCTGCGGCGGCCTCGCGCGGGCTCGAATTGCCGATAGCCCTTATCGTCGATCCGTTTGACGCCACCGCTGCCTTCGCAACCGCGCTCCCGGTGCTGGGAGAACACGATCTGGCGTTCACCCCCGGTCAGCCTTCGCGCGACGGGGCGACGCTTGCGCTCGCATCGCTGACCCGCGCTGCGGCATTGACAGTAAGCGGCGACGCCAGCGGTATAGTCACTGGCCCGATCGCCAAGGCCCGGCTCGCCGAGGTCGGCTTCGATCATCCCGGACAGACCGAATTCGTCGCCGCCGCAGCCTGCGTGGCGCCCGTGGATGCGGTCATGATGCTCGCCGGGCCGCAATTGCGCACCGTGCCGCTGACCGTCCACACCGCGCTCGCAAACGTACCGGGCCAGTTGTCGATCGACTTGATCGTCAACCGCGCGCGGATCGTCGCGCATGCGCTGCGCCGCGATTTCGGTATCGAGACCCCTCGCCTCGCGATCACCGGACTCAACCCGCATGCGGGCGA
>CAJCHR010000299.1 GCA_903970225.1 Actinobacteria bacterium 21-64-8
GCGGTGGCGCGGCGTTCGCCATCCACCTGCGCCCGCTTTTCCGACATTGAGGTCGTAGTTGTTCGGCGAGCCGTCTTCACCGATGAGCAAGTGTTTCTGTGCAAGAACGCCGTCCCTCATCGAACCGACGAGATCGGCTTCTGTGTCAGTTGCCTGGGTTGCCCGCATAACGTTCCCGATATCTCGAAGTTTCACCAATTGCGTGCTAATGTAGCGGCTGGCGCTTGACGTTGGTAGGTCGTTATGACCGGGCGGGCACGGCGGTATAGGTTCCACTTATATGCCTAGCAGCTGCACGTCTTTTTGCGGCGCCGGCGAATTTCTATCTGTGTATGGTGCGCGGCGAACGACTGCTTCTTCTACCGCGCTTGACGCCTCAAACGGACATATGCGGGCGAGCCGCGTCTGCGCCCGTGGGCGCACCTCTAGGCACCGCATCCATGACACCAGCAGCTGAGCCGCCGATCAATCCGGTCAAGAGCAAGATCGCGCGCGGCGAGACCGTTTATTCGCTGACCGTGCGCCTGGTCCGCGGCGTCGAGATCGCTGCGATCGCGCGCTCGGCAGGGTTCGATGCGATCTACATCGATCTGGAGCACAGCGGCATATCGGTCGAGACCGCGGGCCAGATCTGCATCGCCGCATTGGGCATGGGCGTGGCGCCGTTCGTGCGCGTGCCCGGCGTCGATCGACACCTGATCACGCGCGTGCTCGACGCGGGCGCGATCGGCATCATCGTGCCCGACCTCCACACCGCCGCGGACGCAAAGCGCGCGGTGGATGCGGTCAAGTACCGGCCGATGGGACAGCGCTCGCTGCCGGGCGTGACCTCGCAGCTCAACTACCGCGCGCTGCCCGCGGAGACCGCCTGCGCGCAGCTCAACGAGGCGACGATGATCATCGCGATGATCGAGTCGGCCGAGGGGCTGGAAGCCGCGGCGGAGATCGCCGCGGTGCCGGGGATCGACATCCTGCTGGTCGGTGCCAACGACATGTGTAGCGCGCACGGCGTGCCCGGCCAGTTCGATCATCCGATCGTCGAGGCCGCGTACACCCGCACGCTCGCGGCCTGCGAGGCGCACGGCAAGACGCTGGGCGTCGGCGGACTCGCCTCGCGGCCTGACCTGATGAAGAAATACGTCGCGCTCGGCGGCCGCTACGTGTCGCTCGGCGCCGATCTGTCGCTGCTCGTCGCCGCGGCGACCCAGAAACGCAAAGAGGTCGAGTGACGGTGCGAAATCACCGGCCCGCACCCGCGCGCGTGACGAAGCGGAGAGCACGTCCATCATGAAGATCTGCATCTACGGCGCCGGTGCCGTCGGCGGTCATCTCGCCGGGCGGCTCGCGGCAGGCGGCGTCGACGTCGCAGTGGTCGCGCGCGGTCCGCACCTCGCGGCGATCCAGGCGAACGGCCTGCGGGTCGAGACGCCCGAAGGCCCACTGGTTTCGCACCCGCTCGCCAGCGACTCAGCTGCGGCGATCGGCGTGCAGGATCTGGTCATCGTTGCGGTCAAGGCTCCGGCGCTACCGCAAGTCGCCGCGGGCATGAAGCCGTTGCTGGGGCCGGACACGCCGGTGGCGTTCGTGATGAACGGCATTCCCTGGTGGTATTTTCACGGAGCCCCCGGACCGTTTGCCGACAAGCGGCTGCCACGGATCGACCCCGGCGGCGCGGTCTGGGACGCGATCGGACCCGGCCGCGCGATCGGCGCGATCGCGCACACCGCCTGCACCGTGATCGCGCCCGGCGTCATCAAGGTCGGCAATCCGCGCAACCGCTTCGTGTTCGGCCGCCCCGACGGTCACGACGATCCGCTGCTCGCGAATCTCGCCGAGTTCCTGCGCGCCGGCGGTGTCGAGGTCGACGTCACACCGCGCATCCGTGACGCGATCTGGGAAAAGCTGCTGATGAATCTGGTCGGCGGCTCGCTTGGCATCCTGACCGGCTCGCCGATGGGAGAAGCCTTGGCGAATCGGGCGATCGCGACCGCGGCCGAGCAGATAGCCGCAGAAGCGGTGAGCATCGCACGCGCGCTCGGTTGCGACCCGGGCGATCCGGAAGGCGGCCTCGCGCGCCTCAAGGTCTCCAGGCACAAGCAGAGCATCCTCCAGGACCTCGAACTGGGCCGCGCGATGGAAATCGACGCACTGCTCGCGGTGCCGCTCGAACTGGCCCGGCTCGCGGGGGTGGCGACGCCGACCGCGGACCTGATCGTCGGTCTCGCGGTTCAACGCGCGCGCGCTGCGGGGCTGTACGACGGATGAGCTTCGGAAGGGGCATAACCGCAGTTTATACCCGCACGGCGCGACAGCGGCGTGACCAAGGACGCGCCGCGACCAATGCTTTAAGGACGTGAAAACGCGGGCGAGCGAACCGTGAAGACGGGAAAGAGAACGTGGTGACGCAGATCGCAGAGCGCGAAGTATCGCTGGAGACGGGACTCGCTCGCCCCGAACTGTTCATCCAGTGCGTGCAGATCGGCGGCGCATGGGTGCCCAGCCACACCGGCGCGACGCTGCCGGTGACCGATCCCGCCACCGGCGAAGGGATCGGCACCGTGCCCGATTGCGACGAAATCGACACCCGCCGCGCGATCGCCGCGGCCGAGGCTGCCTTCCCGCTCTGGCGCGCGAAAACCGCAGGCGAGCGCGCGATCATCCTCGAGCGCTGGCACGCGCTCGTCCTCGCAAACGTCGACGATCTCGCGCGGATCATGACCGCCGAGCAGGGCAAGCCGCTCACCGAAGCTGCCGGCGAGATCCGCTATGCCGCGACCTTCATCAAGTGGTTTGCCGAGGAAGGCCGCCGGATCACCGGCCACGATATCCCTGCCCCCACCGCTGACCGGCGCATCCTGGTGCGCAAGGAACCGATCGGCGTCTCGGTCGCGATCACGCCGTGGAACTTCCCGGCCGCGATGATCACCCGCAAGGTCGCGCCCGCACTTGCCGCGGGGTGCACGATGATCGTGAAGCCGTCCGAACTCACGCCTTACACGGCGCTCGCGCTCTGCAAGCTTGCAGAAGAGGCGGGCGTCCCCTCCGGCGTGCTCAGCATCGTGACCGGAATGCCCGCTGCGATCGGCGACGAACTGACCGCCAACCCGGTGGTGCGCAAGCTCAGCTTCACCGGCTCGACCAAGGTCGGCGCGCTGCTGATGCGCCAGTGCTCGGATACGATCAAGAAACTGAGCCTCGAACTGGGCGGGAACGCACCGTTCATCGTGTTCGACGACGCCGACGTCGATCTCGCGGTCGAAGGCGTGATGGCCAGCAAGTTCCGCAACGCCGGGCAGACCTGCGTCTGCGCGAACCGCATTCTCGTTCAGTCGGGGATCCACGACCGGTTCGTCGAGAAGCTCGGCGATGCGATCCGCGCGCTGAAGGTCGGTTCCGGGATGGACGGTGCTTCGACCATCGGCCCGCTGATCAATCCCGCGGCCTGCGCCAAAGTCGCCGAGCACGTCACCGATGCGATTGCCAAGGGCGCCAAAGTGGTCGCCTCGGCCGAAGCGCCCGATCAGGGCAACTTCGTCCGCCCCATGCTGATCACCAACGCGAACAGCACGATGCGCCTCGCGGCCGAGGAAACGTTCGGCCCGGTCGCACCGGTGTTCCGCTTCGAAACCGAAGCCGAAGCGCTGGCGATCGCCAACGCGACGCCATTCGGCCTCGCCGCCTATTTCTATACCGACGACCTTCACCGCGCCTGGCGTGTCGGCGAGGCGCTCGAATTCGGCATGGTCGGCCTCAACACCGGCAACATCGCGATGGAAATGGCCCCGTTCGGCGGGGTCAAGCAATCGGGTCTCGGCCGCGAAGCCGGGGTGGAGGGCATCGAGGAGTATCTCGAGACCAAGGCCTTCCACTGGGCGGGGCTCAAATCCGCCTGACCCGAACGACACGAGGACTCAAGATGAGTGGATCGAAGACCTATCGCATCGCCGTCATCCCCGGCGACGGCATCGGCAAGGAAGTGGTCCCTGAGGGCATCCGCGCACTCGAGGCTGCGGCTTCGGCATACGGCTTCGCGCTCGAGCTCGAATGGCACGATTTCGCTTGCTGCGATTATTACGCGCAGCACGGCACGATGATGCCCGACGACTGGAAGGCCCGCATCGGCGCAGTCGACGCGATCTATTTCGGCGCGGTCGGCTGGCCCGACACGGTGCCCGATCACGTCTCGCTGTGGGGATCGCTCATCCAGTTCCGCCGCGAGTACGATCAGTACATCAACTTGCGCCCGGTGCGGCTGATGCCGGGCGTTCCGTGCCCGCTTGCAGGGCGCAAACCCGGCGACATCGACATGATGATCGTGCGCGAGAACACCGAGGGCGAATACTCCGCGGTCGGCGGTATCTCGTTCCCGGGCACCGATCGCGAGGTCGTGATCCAGGAGACGGTAATGACCCGGCTCGGCACCGACCGGATCCTGCGCTACGCGTTCGATCTCGCGCAGAAGCGCCCCAAGCAGCATCTGACCTCGGCCACCAAGTCGAACGGGATCGCGATCACGATGCCGTGGTGGGACGGCCGGGTCGAGGCGATGGCGGCGAATTACCCCGACGTGCGTACCGACAAGTACCACATCGACATCCTGACTGCGCAGTTCGTGATGAATCCCGACCGTTTCGACGTCGTCGTCGGATCGAACCTGTTCGGCGATATCCTGTCCGATCTCGGCCCAGCCTGCACCGGAACGATCGGCATCGCGCCTGCCGCCAACATCAACCCCGATCGCTCGGTGCCCTCGCTGTTCGAGCCCGTACACGGCTCCGCGCCCGACATCGCCGGCAAGGGCATCGCCAACCCGATCGGCCAGGTCTGGTGCGGCGCGATGATGCTAGACCATCTCGGGGAGACCGAGGCCGCGGCGGCAGTGGTCGCGGCGATGGAAGTCACGCTCAGCCAAGCCGCGACGCGCACGCGCGATCTGGGCGGCACGGCGACGACCGCGAGCTGCGGCAAGGCTCTGGCCGAAGCCATCCTGCGGACAGCGTCCGCGGAGCAGGGCATGGCGCTTCAGGCGCCGGCTGGGCTGTGAGGTGAGCGCGATGGACGTTTTCGATTACATCGTCGTCGGCGCGGGATCGGCGGGCTGCGTCGTCGCGCGGCGGCTCAGCGACGATCCCGACGTGCGCGTTCTGCTGCTCGAAGCGGGGCCTCCGACCGACGGCTT
>CAJCHR010000300.1 GCA_903970225.1 Actinobacteria bacterium 21-64-8
TGCTCGGCGCGATCTCGACCTCGGTGCTGTGGCAGATCGCCTATGCGCCCTATGTTTCGGACTATTCGCGTTACCTTCCCGCCGAGACCGGGCAGCGCGCCGCCTTCTGGACCAGCTATTGGGGCTGCGCGCTGGGATCGATCCTGCCGATGGCGCTCGGCGCGATGCTGGGCACCCTGTTTCCGACGCAGGACATCACCGAAAGCCTCGCCGGCGCGATCGGCCCGCTGGCCTATGTCGCGATCCCGATCCTCACGCTGGCCATCGCCGCAGCGAGCGCGATCAGCCTCTATTGCGCGGTGCTGTCGACGATCGCGATCGTCCAGACCTTCGCGCCGGCCTGGCAGGCGCGCGCGGGGGCGCGGACCTGGCTGTCGCTGGCGCTCGCGCTGGTCGCGGTCGCGATGGCGGTGCTGGCGGGCCCGCACTTCATGGAGACCTACACCAATTTCCTGCTGCTGCTGCTCTACGTCATGGTGCCGTGGACCGCGATCAACCTGGTCGACTATTATATCATCCGACACGGCGACTATGACGTCGCCTCGTTCCTACGCGCGGACGGCGGCATCTACGGCACATATCGCGCGCCAGCACTGATCGCCTATGCGGTCGGTATTGTGGTGCAGGTGCCGTTCGTCGCGAACGCCCTCTACACGGGGCCGATTGCGCGGCTGCTCAATGGAGCGGACCTGTCGTGGATCGCGGGTCTGCTGATCGTCGGCCCGATCTATTATGGGCTCGCGCGGCATTCGCGCGCATCCGCCGGATAGGCCGCCGCATCGCTGAGCAGCGGCCCCGTCGATCAGAATTTCTGGCCGAAGCGGATGCCGAAATATTGCGGCTTGACCGGATAGACGCGGGCATATTGGCCGCAGATGCCCGGCACGCAGACCGAGTTTTTGCTGAGGATGCCGCGCTCGTCGAACGCATTCTGGATGAACAGCGATGCCGTCCAATTGGCATAGCTGGTGCCCACCGAGAAGTCGGCGGTGGTGAACTGCTTGGTCGGCTCGCCGTAGAAGGTGCCCGCATCGGCGAGCAGCAGGTGAGTGGTGGTCCCGCCCTGGTGGTTGGCAGTGCCCTGGACGAAGCTCTTGAACGGCCCGACGTTGAAGTCGTAGCGCGCGGTCGCGGTGAATTTGAGCTTGGGCGTCACCGGCAATCGCGTGCCCTTGGCGGCGAGCACCGAACCGTCCTGCGCGCTCAGGAAGTCCGACGTCAGCTTGGCGTCGACATAGGTGCCCGATGCCGACAGCGTGAGATGATGCGCGTAGGTCCAGCTGACGTCGCCCTCGACGCCGCGTGACCGCGCGGAACCCGCGTTGACGGTGTACTGGATGCCGAGGATGCCGGGCTCGGTATACTGGACCTTGTTCCAATCCTCCCAGAACAGCGCGCCGTTGATGCGCAGCGTATGGTCGAACCAGCTCGTCTTCCAGCCGACCTCGTAGTTGGTCAGCGTGTCGGGCTGGTAGGGGCCCGGATCCTGGATCTTGCCCAGCGCGAAGGCCGGTCGGTTGACGCCGCCTGGGCGGAAGCCGGTCGAATAGGTGAAATACACCATCCGGTCGCGGTCGATCTTCCAGGTGAGATTGGCCTTATGCGTCTCGCCGGACTCGTTGACCTTGCCGTTGATCGCCTGGCAGTCCTGCGCGACGCCGGTGCAGTTGAAATGCGCCAGCGTGCCGGATCCGCCCGAAAAGCCGGTCAGCGTGTTGTGCGCGATGAAGCCGCGGATGCCGCCGGTGAGCGTCAGGTTGGACAGGATATCGTAGGAAGCGTCGGCGAACGCGGCATAGTCGCGATCGGTGCGGTGGATGTCGGTGAAGAAGACGTCGTTCGAATTGGCGCCCGGCACCGGCGAATCATAATAGACCACTGCGTTGGCGAGGCCGTCGACCTCATAGTCCGCGATGTGGTGATCGGTCTGGCGTTGCATGAACATGCCCGCGGTCAGCCGGATCGGCTGGTCCTTGGGCGAACTGATGCGCAGCTCATGCGACATTTTCGTATAGGTGTCGTGTGCATGGTAGATCTGCGTCGGGTCGAGATCGTGGCCTGCGGCATCCTTGTAATAATTATAGTCGGTGATCGCGTCATAGGCGACCGAGAAGTAGGAATAGTCCTGCGTATTGTCGACCGTGCGGTTGAAATAGGATCCGGCATAGGTCACGTCCCAATCGCTGATCTTGCCCTCAACGGTGAGCGAGGCGAGATACCAGTGATCGCGATTATGGTCCGGCGTGAAATCGTGGACGGTGAGGTCGCCGGCGTTGGGATCGTACAGATAGGTGCCGTGCGCGACCTGATGCTGGTAGTCGACACCCGGCGTCACGGTCCAATCGTCGCCGAGATCGACCTTGAGCAGGGCGCGTCCGCCATAGGTGTCGATGTCGTTGAAATTATTCTTGGCGAATTTGCCATTGTCGATGGTGAGCGGAGCATCGACGACCGAGCCATCGGCGGTGTGATCGTTCGGCCGCGCGTAGGTGCGCTCGGCGAAGCTGTTGTCGATATAGCCGCCCTCATGGTCGTAGAAGCCGACGAGGCGGATCGCGGCGCGGTCGCCGAGCGGGACGTTGACGAAGCCTTCGGCCTGGCCGCCGGCGTTGCCCGCGCCGAATTTGTCGCCCTGGAGATTATAGCCGGCCGAGAAGCGCGACGTGTCGGGCTGGTTGGTGATGATCCGCAGCGTCCCCGACAGCGAGCTCGCGCCGAACAGCGTGCCTTGCGGACCGGCCAGCGCCTCGACGCGGCTGATGTCGTAGACATGGAAATCGACCGAGCTGCCGATCGTCGTCAGCGGGATCTCGTCGACATAAAGGCCCGAGCTCGGCAGCGGGCCGGACTGGATGCCGTCGCCGCCGGTCGCGATGCCGCGGAAATACAGTTCGCTCTGACCAGGACCGAAGCTCTGGAAGCTCACGCTCGGCAGCAGCTTGGTATAGTCGTCGAGGCTCTGCACCTGATGCTGGTCGAGCGTCGCGCTGCCGAGTGCGGTGATGCTGATCGGCACGTTCTGGATGTTCTCGGCCCGCTTGGTCGCGGTGACGATGATCTCCCCGTTGACCGGCCCGCTATCCGTCGCGCCCGACACGGACTGCGCGAACGCCGGCCCCGCCAGCGCGCTGGTCGCGAGCAGCGTCGCAAGACGGACAGAGCTTTTCGTGACGCCGCCGAGACGCATGACCATCGAGATTCCCCCTGCTGCGATTGCGCAGTCGTTTCGGGGCGAGCATCTCCGCTCCGCCGCCTCGGGTCAATCCGGCGTTGTTGCAGCGCAGTTACAGCCCGGCAGCAAAGTGCGGCGGGAGGTGGGATTTGAGGACGGTACGGAGCGGTTCGAGCCAGGGGTCATAATGACGCCATTGGTCGAGCCCTTCGCGAAAGATCGGGCGGCGGACCTGTTCGGAACTCGCCGTCTGGATCGCGCGGTCGGTTTCCCAGAAGCGCAGGCATGCGGGCTCGAACGCCAGCCCGCAGGCGGCGAGCAGGGCGCGGACCGCGCGATCGGTATCCTCGACCATGTCCTCGTGCGCGACGCGGTGGACGCGGCCCGGCAGCACGGCATCGACATGCGCCATCGCGCGAACGTAATCCGCATAGTATCGGCCGATCTCGGCCAGCGAGTAGCTGAAATTCTGCCCGCGCGCGAAATGCTGCTTGAAGATCGAGAAGCCGCAGCCGAGCGGATGGCGGCGCGTGTCGATGATCGTCGCGTTGGGCAGGATCAGGTGGATCAGCCCGACATGCGCCCAGTTGTTGGGCATCTTGTCGATGAAGAAGGGGCGGTCGGTCTTCCGGTGGATGCGGACGCGATCGATATATTCCTCGCCAAGCGCCCGGAGCGCCGCGGGATCGCAGTCGGCGATCGCCTCGGGATAGTGCGAGAGGTCGCTGCGCATCCTGCGTCCCGACAGGCGATGCGCGAGCGCCTGAATGTCGGGAAGCTCGCGCGTGCTCTCGACCTGGCTGTGACTGGCAAGGATCTGCTCGACCAGCGTCGAGCCGGATCGCGGCATGCCGAGCACGAAGATCGGATCTGGCGCGAGGCAACCCTGACCGGCGCGCGCAGCGAAGAAGTCCGCGGTGAACAGCGCCTCGCTACGGACGACCTGATCGTGCGTCTCGTCGGCATC
>CAJCHR010000301.1 GCA_903970225.1 Actinobacteria bacterium 21-64-8
CCTCGGTCTGATCCTTGAGGGACTTGGCGATCGCCACTTCCTTCTCATGCAGCATGCCCGCCATGCCCTCGCTGAGCAGTTCCATCGACTTGATCTGAATGTCGATGTTCTCGGCGAGCGACAGGTTGGGGTCGGCCATCATCGGTCCGCCCGCGGCGGCATCGAGGCCGACCGGACGCTCGACCTTGTACATGCTGTCGTACATCATCGGCGCGGCGTGCTGCAGCTGCGGGTGAGTCTGCATAACATGGTAGCCCTCCATGAAGGCCTCCATTGCGATCTTCCAGTTCGCCGGAAGGACGGTGCCGTAGCTCCACTCGGCGCGCATCTTGTGAAGGTTGTGCGCCTCCAGCCGCTCGGCCACCGGGCCCAGCGAATCGCGCAGCGATGGCGCGTCGTCATCGAGGTTGATCCAGGCCATGCCGCCGAATTCCTCGACGCGGCAGGGGATCAGGTTGACGTCGTCGGGATTGAGCTGGCGCTCGGAGAACAAGTGCTTGCCATAGATCAGCGTGCTCTCGCCATCCATGTTCCAGCGCCAGCCGTGGAACGGACAGACGAAGCCGGTGCGCTGGCAGTTGCCGTGCGCATGGCCGCTGCCGCCGGCGAACGGCACGCCGCGGTGACGACACGCATTGTTGAACGCCTTGATGCCCGATTCGGTGCGCACGATGACCACTGAATGGCCGACGTTGTTGTACTCGATCCAGTCGCCCACTTCGGGGATCTGCTCGGTGCGGCACGCATTCTGCCAGACGTGCGGCCACAGATGGTCGAGCTCCGCCTGGTAGAATTCGGGATCGTAATAGCGCGGCGCGGGGATCCGCTCGGGATCGTCGACCGGGAACGGAACGGCCCTGAGGCCCGTGTCAGCTGACTTTAGCACTCCCACACCTCTTTGATCATTTGCGTCTTTGTTCTGCTGAACACATGTACAACGCCCACCGCGCGGTGCAATGCCCGAGTTGTTCGCGGCGCCGCGGTCATCGCCCGGGCGACCGGGCCGCACAGGCTCTGCAACGGCAGATGGCCGGCGCTTGGCAGATGCTGCCACGCCGGGTACGGATCGGCAAGAGCGGCGGGTTGCCGAAGGGCGAAAGGGGCGTCTTTTGGCGGATGACGAGGCCAGCGACGAGGCCCTTCCCAACGAGATCAACGCGCCGCGCCGACGCCGCCGCACTCCCGAAGAGCTGACTGATCGCGTGCTGGAGGCTGCCGCCGAGGAATTCGAGCAGGCCGGCTTCGTCGGCGCGACCACCGCCGCGATCGCGCGCCGCGCGGACGTGACCGAAGCACAGATCTTCCGCATGTTCGGATCCAAGCGTGAGCTGTTCCAGGCCGCGATCTTCGCGCCGCTGAACCGTCACTTCCAGGACTTCCAGGCGCGTCACCCCCGCCACAGCGGCGCGGCGCCGGAGGCGCTGGCGCAGGATTACATCACCGAGCTTCAGGATTTCATCGGGCGCCATTCGCGCATGCTGATGTCACTGATCGTCGCATCGGCCTACTCGCCCGGTACGACCGAGGGCGTGGGCGAGATGGATGGACTGCGCGCCTACTTCGAACGCGGCGCGGCGATGATGACTCAGCGCGTCGGCAATGACGGGGCGGTCGATCCGGCGCTGATGGTGCGGGTCTCGTTCGCCGCGGTGCTGGCAAACGCGGTCTTTCGGGACTGGCTATTCCCGGCCGGCGCCGATGACTCAGCGATTCGCGACGCCATCGCGCATTTCGTGATTCACGGGATCGGGATGGCCAACGCGAAGGATTGAGCGGAGCGGGCGTTCAACGAAGCAACCGAAACGATGCCATGACACGATCCGGTTTCGCCGATCCGTATTTGCGCGACTGTCGGGGGTCTTGCCGACAACCTGCATGGCGGGCTGCGGCCGCGCCATGGCATCCTCTCCCGACCGTCTCTTGCTGGACGGCTGAGACATACCTAGGCGCATTTTTTCGAACGGCGAAGCCTAAAAATGCGCGCAGGCGGCCGGCAGCGCATTTTTCTGTGAATCGCGGCTGAATGGACGCACTTCGGCTGGTCCGCACCAGAGACATCGCGAGTGTGCTTGCAGGCAAAATGCTGTTCGAGACAATTGCCCTGCAGATTCGGGGCTTGCCGCAAGACCTTCGGCCCGACAAAGGCAGGCCACTTCATCTCTCCATGCCCAAGGAGCGCGCCTTCATGCCGTTCAAGACCCGCGTCACCGAAATGCTCGGCATCGAGCATCCGATCGTCCAGGGCGGCATGCAGGGCGTGGGCTATGCCGAACTCGCGAGCGCGGTCTCCAACGCGGGCGGCCTCGGCACGCTGACCGCGCTGACTCAGCCGAACCCCGCGGCGCTGCGCGACGAGATCGCGCGCTGCCGCCAGATGACCGACAAGCCGTTCGCGGTGAACCTGACCGTGCTGCCGACCATTCTGCCGCCCGATTACAAGGGCTATGCCCAGGTCGCGATCGACGCCGGGATCAAGGTGATCGAGACCGCCGGCACGCAGGAAGTGCGCGAGATCTGGGAGATGGTGAAGCCGCACGGCATCAAGATCCTGCACAAGTGCACCGCGGTCCGCCACGCGCTCTCGGCCGAGCGCGCGGGCTGCGACATCATCTCGATTGACGGTTTCGAATGCGCAGGCCACCCCGGCGAGGACGACATCCCCGGCCTGATCCTGATCCCCGCGGCGGCCGACAAGGTGAAGATCCCGATGCTGGCGTCGGGCGGCATCGGCGATGGGCGCGGCCTCGTCGCGGCGCTGGCGCTGGGCGCGGAAGGCATCAACATGGGCACGCGGTTCTGCGCCACGCAGGAAGCGCCGATCCATGACAACGTGAAGGCCAAGTACGTCGAGAACGACGAGCGCGGCACCAACCTCATTTTCCGCAAGTTCAAGAACACCGCGCGCGTGGGCAAGAACTCGGTCTCGGACAAAGTGGTCGAGATTTCGGCGCGGCCCGATGCGGTGTTCGAGGATATCCGGCCTTACGTCGCAGGCTCGGTCGGGCGCGAGTTGCTGCAATCGGGCAACCTCGATTCGGGCATCTTCTGGGCCGGCATGGTGCAGGGGCTGATTCACGACGTTCCGACGGTGAAGGACCTGATCGATCGGATCATCGGTGAAGCCGAGGAGATCGTGCAGGGCCGGCTCGGCGGGATGCTGAGATAGAGCAGGCACCTGATGTTAGATGAATCAAACAAGATTCTAGCTAAATACCTGCTTGAGGATGCCTCTAACAGAGTTAGATGGCAACATGAATTCTCACTTGCTGGAATACGTACCTTAGTTTTGATTAACGGTGGTGCGATGATTGCGCTACTGACGTATATTGGAAACAAATCCGGAAGAGTGGCGTCGTCCGATTTTCGTGAATCTCTTTTCTGGTATGCGGCGGGATTAGTTTGCGCTGTAATTACGTATCTTCTTGCATACTGGTCGCAGGGGATATTTTTAGACGTTACGAGTAGAACTGCTTATCATGTTCTAGGATATACCAATGCATCTTCAGACTTTGAAAAACAAGTAAAAGATGTGACACGCAAGGGGTTTGTTTGCGTTTGGGGTGCAGTGTTATTTTCAATTGGCAGTCTTGCAGGATTTATATTTGGTAGCTGGTCTGTGATGGCCGCCTTTCGATGAATAATCTCAGTGAGGGCGAAACTCGATTAGGAAATAGCATGGCTTACGAATGGATCACCTTCTCGCTCGAACAAGGCGTCGCGCGGATCGCGCTCAACGATCCCAAGACGATGAACGCCGCGAACGAGGCGATGGGCCACGAGCTGGTCGACGCGTTCGACATCGCCGCGCGCGAGGCGCGCGCGGTGCTGCTGACCGGCGAGGGCAAGGCGTTCTGCTCGGGCGGCAACCTTGCGGCGGCGGTCGAGCTGCTCGGCGATCCCACGCGTGACTTCGGCGGACAGCTCGAGCGTTCGCTCAACGCGGTGCTGATCGCGATCAAGCGCATCGAAGTCCCGGTGGTGACCGCGATCCGCGGCGCGGCGGCGGGCTACGGCGCGGGCCTCGCGGCGGCGGGCGACCTGGTGATCATGGGCGAGAGCGCGTTCTTTTACCTGGCGTTCCGCCACGTCGGCCTCGTGCCCGATGGCGGCTCGACCTACCTGCTCGCCAAGGCGATCGGCCGCACCCGCGCGATGGAGCTGATGCTGCTGGGCGAGAAGCTCCCCGCCGCCAAGGCGCTCGCCTGGGGCCTGGCGAACCGCGTGGTGCCCGACGCCGAGCTCGACGATGCGGCGCTGGCGCTGGCGCGCGAACTGGCCGCGGGGCCGCGCTCGCTGGGCCTGATGAAGCGGATGACCTGGGACGCGCTCGACTGCTCGTTCGAGGCCGCGCTCGACACCGAACGCCGGTTCCAGCGCGACGCGGGCCGCAGCGACGACTTCATCGAGGGCGTCACCGCGTTCGGCGAGAAGCGCAAGCCCAGCTTCACTGGGCGGTAGAGGAACGGGCGCCGAGGCGAGGGAGCCTCAGCGCTCGGCCGCCAACGCCAGCCACGTCGGAGCCAGGTCGCCGATATCCTCGATCCGCAAGTGATCCACCGCGAACCCGAGCTCCGGATAGGCCGCGCGCTGCCGCGCCGGATCGGACCGCGCCAGCGGCACCACGATTAGCCGGCGGTTGACCTTCGCGCGCCAGTTCATCCGCGCGGTGTTCTCCTGCCCGACGTAGCAGCCCTTGGTGAAGCTGACCCCGTGCAGCTCGGCCGCGTTGCATTCGAGCCAGAGCGTCTCGCCGTCGCCGAGTTCGCCGCCGCCTTCGGGCACGCCCAGGCTCAGCCGGTGCGCGAGCCATTCGGCATCGGCGCTTTCGTCGGTGTCCTCGACCTCGGCGACCCAGCGTTCGCCGAGCGCGGACAGGCGCGGGTCGCTCGCCGCGCCGTCGCCGGTGTGCGGCCGCCAGTGCACCGCGACGCCGTCGTCGCGGACAATGCCGATCTTGCGGCGCAGGCGGTACAGCGACAGGCGTTTTGCGAGCGCGTCGGCCGCATCGGCCTCGCAATCGATCAGCAATCCGTCGCCGGCGGGCCAGACGATGAAGTCGAACAGTGCCTTGCCTTGCGGCGTCAGCAGCGCGGCCCAGGCCGGCAGCGCGGCGTTCACGTCGTTGGTGACGAGGCCCTGCAGGAAGTCCGTCACGTCCTCGCCCGGTTCGAGCGGGGAGAGGCGCAGCACGGCGCGGGCGAACAGGCGGGTTGCGGTCATGGGTGGAAGATAGGCGGGCCGGTGCCTAAAGGGAACGGATGAGCGAGACCCAGACC
>CAJCHR010000302.1 GCA_903970225.1 Actinobacteria bacterium 21-64-8
ACTGTCGGCCGTGGGAGCTCGCGCAGAGGCGCCGATCGTCAAGATCGATAGCGGTCCCGTCTTGGGCACCGAGGTTGGCGGACTGCTGAGCTTTCGCGGGATCCCTTATGCGGCTCCGCCCGTCGACGATCTGCGTTGGAAGCCGCCGCAGTTGCCCAGACAATGGAAGGCCCCGCTCGACGCGACGCAATTCGGACCGAGCTGCGCCCAGAATGCAGACCTCGGTGTTTTTGCCAAGGCCGGCGGCCAGGAGGATTGTCTTTACCTGAACGTCTTTGCTCCCGGCGCGGCGCGAGGGCAAAACGAGAAATTGCCGGTCATCGTCTGGATCCATGGCGGAAAGCTCTGGACGGGCTCGTCCAGCGACTACGATCCGGTCAAGCTCGTCAAGGTCGGCAACGTGATCGTGGTCAGCATCAATTATCGACTCGGCTTGCTCGGGTTCTTCGCTCATCCGGCGATCGACCATGAAGGCCATGGCTTCGCCAATTACGGCATGCTCGACCAGCGCTTTGCGTTCGACTGGGTGCGGCGGAACATCGCCGCCTTTGGCGGTGATCCGCAGAACGTGACCATCGCGGGGGAATCATCGGGCGGCGACAGCGTTCTTGCACAGATCATCTCGCCCGGTTCGGCCGGCACGTTCCAGCGAGCGATCATGATGAGCGCCGGCGGCTTCTCGCTAAAATACCCGAACTTCGGCTCTCACACGCCGTTACCGGAGGCGGAGGAGCTCGGCGCGGGCTTTGCCAAGGCGGTCGGCTGCAGTCCGTCCGATGCCGCTTGCGTGCGCAAGGTGCCACTCGCGGTGCTGCTCTCCAAGCAGACGCCCTACATGGTCGTGCAGCCTATCATCGATGGAAGCTTCATGCCGATCGAAGGGGCGCAAGCGCTCAGGGCGGGCAAGTTCAACCGGGTCCCGGTCATGAACGGCAGCACACTCGACGAGGCTACGTTTTTCGACGGGCTGCCCGAGAATGGTTCGGGTGTAGCTCTTGATGACAAGGGCTACGTGCGGGCCATTAAGGACTATTATGGTGAGGCGTTCGCGGACAAGGTCTTGAAAGAATATCCCGCGTCGGACTACACGACGCCGAGCGACGCCTACGCGGCTGCGGTCACCTCTTCAAACTTCTCCTGCGTACTTCAGGCGGAGAACCGCTGGCTTTCGGCCAAGACATCGGTCTACGCCTTCGAGTTCGCCGACCGCACGGCACCGACGTACCTGGAGCCAACCACTTTCGCGCTCGGCGCATACCACACCGGCGACATTCCTTATATTTTTCAGGGCTTCCACGGCGCCGCGAGCCGCTCGGTAACGCTGAATCCTCTTCAGGAGAAACTCTCCGACAGCATGATCCGGCTCTGGGCAGACTTCAGCCGCGGCGAGTTCGAGAAAATGGCCTGGGCGCGCTTCGACCCCGCAAAGGAGAACATGATGTACCTTGTGCTCCCCGCCCCCCGGATGGTCCAAGGTCGCTATTCAGTCGTCCACAAATGCGATTTTTGGGACAAGATCGGGCTATACTGATCGGTTGCCAATCCTGACGCTGCCCTGATGCTGATTACCGGGCATTGCTTCGGATATCGCCAAGCTCCTGAACGCTATAACCGGCTAATGCCGTCAGTGGCGGTGTGGAATGAGCATCCGACATATTTCCAGCGCCCTAAGTGGCAGGAGACGACAGCGATGAAAGTCCAGAAAGCGGGCTCCACACCTTCCGGCTATGCAGAGCCCGAGCATTTCACCGGGCAAGTCCGGCGCGACCGGCTGATCATGGCCGAAGCGCCGGGCTGCGTGCAGACAGGCTTGGTCACCTTCGAGCCCGGCGCGCGCACGGCGTGGCATACCCATCCCGCTGGCCAGACGTTGATCATCACCGCCGGCTTCGGCTGGGTGCAGGCCGAAGGCGCGCCGAGGCGCGAGGTCGCATCGGGCGACGCGGTGTGGATCCCGGCGGGCGAGAAGCACTGGCACGGCGCCACCGATACCACCGCGATGACGCACCTCGCGGTCACCGAATACATCGACGGCGTTGCGGGCAACTGGCTCGAGCTGGTGACCGACCAGGAGTATCTGCGCGGATGACCGCCACCTCCACCCTCGTCGCGGACACTTCTACCCCCGCGGCCTTCGATCCCTCGAACGTTCCGGGCTATGCCGAGGCGCGCACGTGGCTGTCGCGGCAACCCAAGATGCTGCTGATCGGCGGCGAGTGGCGTCCATCGCTCTCGGGCGAGACGTTCGAGACCTTCGATCCGTCGACCGAACAGCCGCTGACCGTGCTCGCGCGCGGCCGGGCGGCCGACGTGGACCTCGCCGTCAAGGCCGCGCGGCGGGCGTTCGAGGCGAAATCGTGGGGCGGCGCCTCGCCGCACGATCGGACCAACGCGCTACTCAAGATCGCCGATCTGGTCGAGCGCAACGCCGCCGAACTCGCGGTGATCGAGACGCTCGACAACGGCACGCCGCTTTCTAACTCGACCGCCTGGGTCGCTTCGGCGGTACGCGCGTTGCGATACTACGCGGGCTGGCCGACCAAGATCCTCGGCACGACCAATCCCAGCGGTCCCGACACCCTGATCTACATGTTGCGCGAGCCTATGGGCGTGTGCGGGTTGATCAACCCGTGGAACGCGCCGCTGACGATGGCGGTCAACAAGATCGCGCCCGCGCTCGCCTGCGGCAACACGGTGGTCATGAAGCCCGCGGAGCTGACTTCGCTGACCGCGCTGAGGCTGTGTAAGCTGATCGAGGAGGCGGACGTGCTGCCGCCGGGCGTGATCAACATCGTGACCGGCGCGGGGTCCGACGCAGGCTCGGCGATCGCCGAGCACCCGGGCGTTGATAAGGTCGCTTTCACGGGCTCGACCGGGGTTGGCAAGCGCATCATGCAGGCCGCGACGGGCAACCTCAAGAAGGTGACTCTCGAACTCGGCGGCAAATCGCCCAACATCATCTTCCCCGACGCCGATCTCGACGCCGCGATCGCGGCCGCGGTCGGCGGGTTCTGCAAGAACTCGGGACAGATCTGCTCGGCCGGAACGCGGCTATTCGTGCACGAGAGCCTGCACGACGAAGTGTCCGAGCGCGTGAGCCGTATTGCGGCCAACTACAAAGTCGGTGCGCCGCTTGCACCCGGCACGCAGATGGGCCCGGTGATTTCCAAGGCGCAAATGGACAGCGTGCTTTCCTACATCGACATCGGCCGCGAGGAGCGCGCGCGGCTCGTGCTCGGCGGCGGACGGCTCGGCGAAACCGGCTACTTCGTCCAGCCGACGGTGTTCGACCGCGTCACCAACGAGATGCGGATAGCGCAAGAAGAGATCTTTGGACCGGTGCTGTCGGTGATCCCGTTCCACGACGAGGACGACGCGGTGTTCCAAAGCAACGACAGCCCCTACGGCCTCGCCGCCGCGGTATGGACCCGCGACGTCAGCCGCGCGCACCGCGTCGCGCGCGCGCTGCAAGCGGGCCGCGTCTGGATCAACACGTACGCGACGGTCGACCCTTCGATGTCGATGGGCGGCTACAAGCAGTCTGGCATCGGGCGGGAGATGGGGGCGGAGTCGATTGACGCCTACACCCAGACCAAATCCGTTTTCATGAAGCTCTAACGGCGGTCTCACGACGATTGGACGCATCGCGAG
>CAJCHR010000303.1 GCA_903970225.1 Actinobacteria bacterium 21-64-8
ACTTGGCATGATTGCGGTGGAATGGGTGCTGCGCCGGCGCATCGGGATCGGCGCGATGCTCGCGCTGGTCACGATCTGGTCGCCCGCGCTGGAGCTGGGGTTCTACAATTTCTGCCTGTCGCTTGGCCTCGCGCTGCTCGCCTTCGCCTTGTGGGTGCGGCTCGAGGGCTGGCACTGGCGGCCCACGCTGTTCGTGCCGATCGGGTTTGCGGTCTGGCTGTGCCACGTCTCGGGCTGGGGCATCCTGGGCGTGATGGTGTTCGGCTACGAGTGGAGCCAGCGCAAGAGCATCCGCGCGTTCATCGCCCCCTGGCCGCTGCTCGCCCCGGTGCTGCCGATGCTGCTGTTCCCCGGGGCCAGCGCGGGGCCGATGCCCTATGGCCCGAGCTACATGCCCTACAAGCGCGCGATCCTGATCCAGGCGATGCGCGACCAGTGGTTCGACCTCGATCAGATGACGCCGCTGCTGCTGCTGCTGCCGATCCTGATCGCGATGCCGTTCCGCCGCTTCGACGGGCGGCTGGGCTGGGCCGCGCTGGCGATGTTCGCGCTGATCTGGCTGGTTCCGCGGCATCTGGGCGGGGGCGATTATGCCGATTACCGGCTGATCCCGGTCGCGCTGATGCTGGGCTGCCTGGCGATCGACTGGCCCGCGCCGCGCCTCGCGCTGTGGCTCACGCCGCTGCTGTTCCTGGTGCGGCTCGGCGTCACAACCAATGCATGGATGGACAGCGACGCGACGCTCAGGCTCGAACTCAAGGCGCTCGATTTCATCCCCGAGGGCGCGCGTGTCGCGGGCGCGGTGGGTATCCCCACCACCTGGCCGCTCAAGCCTTACGAGCACGCCCCGGCTTATGCGACGATCCGCAAGGACGCGCTGGTCAACGTCCATTTCGCGATTCCCGGCGTCCACATGCTGCAGCTGCGCGAGCCCAATCCGCTGTTCATCGACCCGCATCACCGGATCATCTACCGCCCGATGAACGACGTCGATCTGTCACACTTCGCGCCTGCCGCTTTCGCTGATTATCTGTGGTATATCGGCGGCAAGCAGCCGATCGCACTGCCCGAAGGCGCGGTGGTTCTGTACCGTACGCGCCACTCGCTGCTCGCACGGCTTGCAAACCTGAAGCCTGAGCGCTAAATCGCCGCCATTCCGACAGGAGAACGCTTCGCTCTTCCCGGCCCCAGGGTCGGGGCGGCGATGTCCCCTTGGCGGAAGACTTGTATTTTCCACTGAGGACGAAAGACGCGCCATGGCCAAGGTCAGCCCCAGCCAGTTCTTCAATCAGGTGAAGGCCGAAGCGGGCAAGATCTATTGGCCCAGCCGCCGGGAGACCGTCACCACCGCGATCGCAGTGGGCATCATGATGACGATCCTGGCGATCTTCTTCCTCGGCATCGACACGCTGTTCGGAGCCGCGGTGAAGTGGCTTCTTTCGCTGGCCTGATTTTTGGCGCCTGATGCTGGCGCCTGACCCTCAAACTGCTCGACGAGAAAAGAAACTCATGGCGACCCGCTGGTACATCATTCACGCCTACTCCGGCTTCGAGAACAAGGTCCGCGAGGCGATCCTCGCCGAGGCCGAGCGTACGGGCCTCGCCCAGCTGATCGAACAGGTCGAAGTGCCGACCGAGACGATCACCGAGGTCAAGCGCGGCAAGAAGGTCCAGATCGAGCGCAAGTTCATGCCGGGCTACGTGCTGGCCAAGCTGAACATGAGTGACGACATCTACCACCTCGTCAAGAACACCCCGAAAGTAACAGGATTCCTGGGCTCGGGCGGCAAGCCGCAGCCGATCAGCGAGAGCGATGCCGCGCGCTACTTCGGCGCCGCCGAGGAAGCCAAGGCCGCACCCAAGAAGCAGGTCAGCGTCGATTACGAGATCGGCGATCAGGTCAAGGTCAACGCGGGGCCCTTCGCGAGCTTCGTCGGCGTGGTCGAGGAACTCGATTTCGACAAGCAGCGCGTCAAGGTCGGCGTCTCCATCTTCGGCCGCGCGACCCCTGTCGAGCTGGCGTTCGAGGAAGTCGAACTTTCGAAGTAGTTTTTCGAGGCTAAATCCCGTCCTACTGCCCTCCCCAGCGGGAGGGGTAGGGGTAGGGGTACGCCTTCGCGCAAGTACCGAGCCCCCACCCCGCTGGGGAGGGGCGTTATCGCCTGCGTCACCAAACACATCCCAAACCCGCTCGGCCTGAGCCTCGAAGGCAGCGCGCGGCATCCACCCGAGCGCGGCGTCTAACTCTCCGCGGCCATCACCGTAATCCAGATCTGCGCGCGCTCGACGAACCCGATGCGCCGGTAAACATCCAGCGCGGCTGTGTTGTCGCTCCAGGTATGCAGGATCGGCACCCGTCCCTCGGTCACGATCGCGCTCGCCGAATGGCGCGTCAGCAGCCCGGCGAGCCCGCGCCCGCGAAAATCGGGATGCGTGCAGACGCCGCTCACCTCCGCACGATCCGCAAGGCGCAGTCGCTGCCCCGCCATCGCCGCGAGGCGACCATCGAGGAACACACCCCAGAACTGTCCGAGCTCACGCGTCCGCTCGGCAAACGGCCCCGGCTCGGTCAGGTGGGCGAGCGCGACCATCTCGGCATTGTGCTCAGGCCCGAGCGCCACAACTCGCGGATCGGCCCCCGCATCGGGCGCATCCTCGAACACCATCTGCGTCGCGGGCGACCGCCGCACGACCACCATCCCCGGCGGGATCGGGTCGGGCTCGAGCTGCAACGTCGCGATCGGCCCCGTGAGCGTCGCCAGTCGCGCCAGGGCGGCAAGGCTCTCGCGCGAGCCATCGATGCTCGCCGCAAGCGGGCCGATCTCGGGATGAAAGCGCCGCGCCGGACCTTCGCCCACGGCATGATGGGCCTGATCGCCGGTGAGCGCATGCCAGATCGGGTGATCGAGCATGGATGCCGCGAGGAGGTCGCTCACGCCACCACCCCTTCCACATCAGCGCCCACTCTCCGGTTGAGCGGCGCCGCGCGCAATGCGTCGTCGAGCCTGTCGAGATAGCCGAGCAGATCGTCCGCCGGCTCGGCGCACATCTCGGCGACCGCGCGCTGGACCGCCGGGAACAGCACCTCTTCGGCCCGCGCGAGCAACGCCCGCCCCTTGCGGCTGAGCCGGATCTTGCGCTGCCTGCGATCGTCATCCGCATTCCCCGTGGCAACTTCGACCAATCCGTCTTCGATCAGCTTGGCCACCGAGCGCGTGATCCCCGGCTGTGCGATGTCGAGCCGGTCTACCAGACCCGAAACCGGCAGCGGACGCTCGGCAAGCGCCATGAGGATCGGAAAATGCGCGGGCGCGATTCCGATGTCGCTCGCACGCGCCAGTTCCGCGACACCCGCTTGCAGCCGCTCGCTGAGCCTCCGGAACCGGCTCCCCAGCGTCAGATATCCAAGCTCACCGATCAGATCACGCGGCATGATAAATCTCCTCACCCAATCACATATCGTGCTATATAGCACGATATGTGATTGGGTGAGCAAGGGCGTCTTCTTGCCGGGCACCAGGGCTCAACAGTGTGATCATCGTCTCCGGCATCGTCGCCGCGAGCGCAGCGAAGCAATCCAGAGCATGACCAAGGCGATTAAAGACCATCGCGTTCTAACGCTGGCTACGCTCTCGCCAACGGGCCGGAAGCGCCCCGATCGCTAACTCCGCGGGAGATCCTGCGCGATTTCCCAGACGTTGCCCGCCGGATCGCGAAACGTCGCTGTCCGGCGCCCCCACGGCCGATCGACCGGCCCATTCAACAAAGCGACGCCGTGACGCGCCAATTCACCGCAGGTCTCATCCGCATCGGTCACCCGGATCGTCGGCATAACGCGGAGGCCGGCGCCCGCCGTCCCGACCGGTTCGGGCTCGACCAGCGTCGGAGCCTGCGAGGAAAGCAGCACGTTGAGCAGCAGGTTTTCGAACTTGAACACTGCCGAGACGGCATCCTCGAACACCAGCGGCAGACCGAAGACCTCGCCGTAGAACGCCTTCGTCGCCGGCAGGTCCTCGGCAAAGATCGTGATCACTTCGATAGCGTGTAATGCCTCGATCAATCCTGCCTCCTCACCGCACCCGCGTCTCGTAATCGCCCTTGCGCTTCGCGACCTGCACACGGCGCTGCGCCGGGGTGACCGTCGGCAGGCCGGCGATGCCCGTCACCTCTGCCAGCTTTACCACGCGCACCTCGCGGATCAGGCCATCGGCGGTCAGCGCGGGCGGGATGTTCTGCCAGCGGATGATACCGAAGCCGTCGCTGAGCCCCACGGTATCGAGCCAGTTGGCCGCGCCCGGATCGCTGGCGGCGATGACGTACGTTACCGTGCCGTCGGCGTTCGGGGTGACCTGGCTGATGTTGAGGCACACCTGGTTCCTGCGCGCGTCGGGGGCGATCATCCACGGGTCGTTGAGCTGGAAGCCGGTGTACTTCGCGCCGCCCTGCGAGGTCGTCACGATCAGCGCCTCGTCGGGTGCGAGGTGGAAGTTGAGCCCTGCGACGAAACCCCATCCGCCGGGGCGCTTCTGCGCCGAAGAGTGCGCATTGGGCTTGAGCCCGCCGAACCAGATGTCGGGGAAGTGCGACCAGAACGCGATGTAGCCCTTGAGATGCGCGAGCGCGCCCGCGCGGACCTGCTCGATCCCGAACGGCGGTGCATCCACAGGGTCGAGCCGGCGGATCGTCAGCCCGCTCGGACGCAGCTTCCAATCTGCCAGCACGTCGCGTACGCCGACGGCGAGGAAGCCCGACGCCGGAATCGCGAGGTGGTTGGGACCGTCGGGCTCGCCGCCGACCGTAATCCGGAACCGCCCCTGCGCATCGACCACGAACTGGTCCTGGTTGATCTGGATCGCCGGCTGCGGATCGGGCGCCTTTCCTCTTGCGGTCGGCGTCATCATCGTGCTCGGGTTCGTGAGGTCGGCTGCGTCGATCTCGATCAGCACCTGGGTCGGGCGGCTGCCCGGATGGTACTGGCCTTCGATCACATAGCGCCCGCCGCCCACGATCCCCGCGCTGCGGTAGATGTTGTCGGGGTTGTCACCCGAAGTGCCGACACCGCCGAGATGATGGCCGAGCCAGTCGCGCGGGGTATCGTCGGTTCCCCAGTAGAACGCGGGATGCGCGGTGTCCTTGAGCAGTTCGCCGAACAGCAGCGAGTTGGTCCACTGCGCCACCGCGTTCTCGATCGTGCGCGCGGCGTCCGGGATCGACTGCGCGCGCGGTGTCGCCGCAAGCGTGGCACGGATCTCGGCCTGGAGGCTCTTGAGCGCCGGATCCTGGAGCACCGCGAGGATGATTCGCTCGCCCTCGATCTGCGCGGGCGTCGCGAGCCAGGGGTGCGATGCGGCGGCCGCGCGCGCGAGGCCTGGCAGCGCGCTGGCGCCGGCCGAAGCGCCGAGCAATGCGAGCGTGGAACGGCGGGTCATCTGAGGTATGGTCATGGCGGTGCTCTCCCGGGCAATCGGTGGTCCACGCCTGCGGTTTTCCGCTCGTCGTCAGCCGCAGGCATGAGCCAGCGGGCGGGCTGGGGCAAGACAAGATAGTGTGCGCCATCTTGCTTTTTCGCCCAGGCGATGACGGGTCGCACTCCCGCGTTGCTTTCTCGCTGCCTTGCCGCTATGCGCGCCAGCTTCCCGGCACCCCCGGGGATCTGCGGGAGGCGCGCCTGCGCCGCATGGACCGCTAAGCTTGAACCGGGCGCTCCTCCGCAAGGGGCGCGTCCAGCAACAGAGTGAGACGAGAATGGCCAAGAAAATCGAAGGCTACATCAAGCTGCAGGTTGCAGCGGGTGAAGCCAAGCCCTCGCCGCCGATCGGACCCGCCTTGGGCCAGCGCGGCGTGAATATCATGGAATTCTGCAAGCAATTCAACGCTTCCTCGCAGGAAGTCGAGAAGAGCACGCCGCTGCCGACGATCATCACCGTCTTTTCGGACCGCAGCTTCACCTTCGTCACCAAGACGCCCCCGGCGTCGTACCTGATCAAGAAGGCCGCGAACCTCAAGTCGGGCTCGAAGGAGCCGGGCAAGGTGTCCGCCGGAACGATCAAGCGCTCCGCGCTCGCCGAGATCGCGCAGACCAAGTTCGCCGATCTCAATGCGAACGATATCGAGCAGGCGACGAAGATTATCGAAGGTTCCGCCCGTTCGATGGGCCTTCAGGTTGTGGAGGGCTGATCCGATGGCACTGACCAAGAAAAAGAAGTCGCTCACCGAGAAGCTGGGCGACAACCAGAAGCTCTACAGCATCGACGATGCGATCCAGGCTCTGAAGGACCTGTCGACCGTCAAGTTCGACGAGACGATCGAAGTCGCGCTGAACCTGGGTGTTGATCCGCGTCACGCCGATCAGATGGTCCGCGGCATGGTGTCGCTGCCCTCGGGCACCGGCAAGGACGTCAAGGTCGCGGTGTTCGCGCGCGGTGACAAGGCCGAAGCAGCACTCGCCGCGGGCGCTGACCGTGTCGGCGCGGAAGACCTGCTCGAAGAGATGCAGGCCGGCAACCTCGACTACGGCCGCGTCATCGCGACCCCCGACATGATGGGTGTCGTCGGCCGCCTGGGCAAGCTGCTGGGCCCCAAGGGCCTGATGCCGAACCCCAAGCTCGGCACCGTCACCCCGAACGTCGCTGATGCCGTCAAGGCTGCCAAGAGCGGCCAGATCGAGTTCCGCGTCGAAAAGGCCGGGATCATCCACGGCGGGCTCGGCAAGCTGAGCTTTTCGAACGACGCCCTGCGCGCCAACTTCGATGCCTTCGTCGACGCGATCGTCAAGGCCAAGCCGGCCGGCGCCAAGGGCAAGTACCTGCAGAAGGTCTCGGTGTCCTCGTCGATGGGCCCGGGCCTCAAGGTCGACGTGGCGGAGGTCTACGGCAACTGATTTCGATCGGATTGCGGTGAATTGAAAAGGGGCTGGAAGGGAAACCTTCCGGCCCTTTTTTCGATCAAGGCGCCTTCACCGGCACGGGTGCAACCCGCGCCGATTTCGCCAGCTTCCTGTCGAAGCTCGGGAACGTCCCGCACTGGCCCGACTTGGCGAGATGCAGTGGATCGGCGAAGTCCATGCCCTCGCGGATCCCGCCGAGCGCAACGTCCACCCGGATGAGCCGGGCCAAGCCCGCTCAGCGACAGAACCGCCCGCCCGTATACTCGAGGTGCAAGTGGTTGCGGTGCGCGGTGTTGTAGTCCGGCCCCAGCACGGTGCCGAAGCGCTTGCACGCGCTCTGGTGGACCGTGCGCAGGAACGCGCGTTCATCGTCGGTGCCCGCCGACCAGTTGCCGAGCACGCTGATGCGCCGCCCATCCGCGAGCACGAAGGCAGAGACGTCGATCGCCTGCGCCAGCGCGTGCGCGGACATGCGGTCGGTCCCCGCGACGTTGCGGCACGAATAGCTGCCCATCGTCTCGATCCGCACCAGCGGGCTGCCCAGGATCTGGCGCGCCGCCCGGTCCACGCCGTAGCGCGCCCAGGCAGCGAACGTATTCGCCAGCGGGCAGGCGACGGGGCCCAGATTGCTCAGCCCCAGCATCGCGGTATCGCTGTTGACCGAGAGCAGTCGCACCGTGTTCACCGTCGAGCAGCCAGCGCCGAAGTACTGGTCGGGCAGCGGCTGAAACGTCGCGCTGGCGGCTGTCAGCCCGGCAAGACACTGCTGGCGTTCGGCGGCGCTGGGAGCGGGTGGCGGGCGCGGCCGGGCATGCACCGCGCGGCCGCGCTGCGGCGCGCGCGAATGCGGCGCCCCGCACGAAGCCAGCGCCGCGAGCAGCGCGAGCGCGACCCCGGCCGATCGGCATAAACGTGGTTTGGGCAGGCCCATCGTTCCCTTCGCTGCGAGGACGCGGCAAACCTGCCCCGGATCGGCCGCGGGGAACAAGGCGCCGTTCGGCGTCATCCACCACCGCGCGCTGCCTGCTGCGGCGGGGAATGCAAGGTCGCCGCCTTCCTCGCCCTGCTGTCTCCTGCGGCGCGTTACTGCCGGGCTTCGACAATTTGCGTGAGACCGACGTATTATCCTTTAAATTGTGATCGATCTGAGGTTATCATTTCGCAGACGAGTTGATCGAGCGGCCACAGCGCACGAATCCGATCGACCGTATTCGGGAATAGAGGGGGCCATTTCATGACTATCACACGGTTATTGCTCGGCATTCTGGCTTGCGGCGTGGCTGCGACGAGTTTCTCCGCCTGCGCGGAGGCAACGACTTACATCGCGACGTACACCGGGACGGTCGGCAAGGCTTACGACGGCCTGGACGATATATTCGGCGGCACGGTGGATGTGATGGATACCGTCGGCACGTTCGGCGGCGGCGATCTGACCGGCGCCGCGTACACGGCCGTGTTCAGCGCGGACTTCAACGCGTCGTCCACCGTGACGTACACCGGCAACGCGATCGCGGTCGACGGCTTCGCGCCTGTCACCGGCACGCTGACCATCAACGGCCATTCGCAGGTGTTCACGAGCGACTTTGTCGGACTGCTGGGGATTGCTTTCGAAGACCCGTTCTATGGCAACGGCGTTTCGAGCGAGGCGGTGACCGATCCGCTCTTCGGTCTCGACGTGGAAATCGAGAATTTCGATCCGCTGCGCCCCGTTGTCGGAGCCGACTACACGACGCCCGTCACTTACACGGTAGACCCGAGCGATATCCTTTACGGTCTCTTCGCCATTCACGATGCGACTTTCACGAATCTGGAGTTCGGTTACCTGATCCCCCAGACGGTTTCGGTGTCGTCGGTGCCCGAGCCTGCGAGTTGGGCGCTGATGATCGCCGGGTTCGGCGCTGTCGGCCTGGCACTGCGGCGCCGCCGGTTCGATGCGAGGGCCGCAGCGTAAAGGCTCAGCGCTGCGCTGTTTCCCACCCGGCAGCCTCATAAAACGGTGCGTTCGACGCTGCGAGCAGATCGCGCCCCAGAATGTGGTCGGCGCCCTTTTCGCCGATCATGATCGTCGGCGCGTTGAGGTTGCCGGTGGTGACCGAGGGCATCACCGAGCTGTCGACCACGCGCAGGCCCTCGATGCCGCGCACGCGCAGCTGCGCGTCGACCACCGCCAGCGGATCGCCGTCGCTGCCGATCTTGCAGGTGCACGAGGGATGGTACGCGCTCTCGACATGATCGCGCAGGAACGCATCGATCGCCTCGTCGGTCACGACATCGGCGCCCGGTTGCAGCTCGCGCCCGGCGAACGGCGCCAGCGCGGGCTGCGCGAAGATCTCGCGGGTCAGGCGCACGCACGCACGCATCTCGGTCCAGTCGTCGGGATGACTCATGTAATTGAACCGGATCAACGGCTTGTCGGCCGGATCGGCGGAGCGCAGGCGCACGTACCCGCGGCTCTTCGAGCGCATCGCGCCGACGTGCGCCTGGAACCCGTGCCCCTCGGCCATCGTGCTGCCGTCGTATGCCACCGCGAGCGGCAGGAAGTGGAACTGGATGTCGGGATAGCGGATGCCCGCGCGGCTGCGGATGAAGCCGCAGCTTTCGAAATGGTTGGTCGCGCCCAGACCGTCCTTGGTGAGCAGCCAGCGCGCGCCGATCATCGCCTTGGCCAGCGGGTTCATCACCGAATAGAGCGTGACCGGCTGCAGGCATTCCTGCTGGAAGTAGAATTCGAGATGGTCCTGCAGGTTCTCGCCCACGCCGGGCAGATCGCGGACCACCGGAATGCCGAGCGCGCGCAATTCCTCGGCCGGGCCGATCCCCGAGAGCTTGAGCAATTGCGGCGAGTTGATCGGGCCGCCCGACAGGATCACCTCGCGCCGCGCGGCCGCGCGGTGCTCGGTGCCGCCCTTGGCGTAGGCGACGCCGACCGCGCGCTTGCCCTCGAACAGCACGCGGCTGGCGAGCGCATGCGTGACGACGTGCAGGTTCTTGCGCGCCATCGCGGGCTTCAGGTACGCGTTGGCGGCGCTCCAGCGGCGGCCCTTGTGGACGGTCATGTCCATGCGGCCGAAGCCTTCCTGCTGGCCGCCGTTGATGTCGCCGGTCAGCGGATAGCCCGCCTGCTGCGCGGCTTCGAGGAAGGCCGCGTGCAGCGGGTTCTTGAGCGGGCCGTACTTGGTGTTGAGCTTGCCCTCGCCGCCGCGATAGGCATCGCCGCCCTCCTCGCGCGTTTCGGCGCGGCGGAAGTAGGGCAGCACGTCGCCGTAGCCCCAGCCGTCCGCGCCCTCGTCCCGCCAGCGCTCGAAATCCAGCGGATTGCCGCGTACGTAGACCATGCCGTTGATCGACGAGGAGCCGCCGAGCACCTTGCCGCGCGGGGTGTGCATCTGCCGCCCGCCGAGGCCCGGCTCGGGCTCGGTCTCGTAGCGCCAGTTGTACGTGTCGCGGTTCATCGGGATCGACAGCGCGCTTGGCATCTGGATCACGACCGATTT
>CAJCHR010000304.1 GCA_903970225.1 Actinobacteria bacterium 21-64-8
TCATCTTCCTGCCGCTGTCGCTCACGGTCTTCTCGACTCTGCCCGCGCAGCTTCGCAACGAGGGGACGGCGATGTATGCGCTGACCCGCAACCTGGGCCAGTCGCTCGGCATCTCGTTCCTGCAAAGCCGCCTGATTCACCTGACCGCCGCGTCGCATGTGCAACTGACCGAGAGCGTCAGGCCGGACAATCCGATCGTCGGCTATGCGCAGCCCGATTTCGACACGGGATCGCTGCCATCGGTCGCCCGCATGACCGCGGAGATCGGCCGGCAGGCGAGCATGGTGGGCACCGTGCAAGTGTTCCAGATGGTGTTCTTCGCGGGGCTGGCGATGCTGCCGCTGATCTTTTTCATGAAGTCCGGTGGCCGGCGCGCCAGCCACGCCGACCTGCCGCCGATGGAGTAACCGATGCGCGCTCGTTTCCTTTCCCAGACAGTTTCCGCGCTGGCCATTGTCTCGCTGGCGGCCGGCTGCACTGTCGGCCCCAACTTCAGGGCGCCTGCCGCGCCGACCGAGCAAAGCGGCTATGGCGATGACGGCGGCGGCAAGGCCGCCCTCGGACAGGGTCCCGAGCTGCGCTGGTGGACCGCGTTCGGTTCGGACCAGCTCGATGGCCTGGTCGATCGCGCGATCCTGTCGAACCACAGCCTGGAGGCAAGCCGCGCGACGCTCGCCAGCGCGCGCCAGCGGATCGCCGCGGTGCGCGGGCGTTCGCTGCCGCAAGTCGATGCCAACGCGCGGACCGAGCAGGAGCTGATCAACCTCGCCGCGTTCGGCTTCACCAGCTCGCCCCAGTTCCCGATCGATAACCCCGAGCTCGCGCTCTACACCGTCGGCGGCGGCGTCAGCTACGATCTCGACTTGTTCGGCAAGAACCGCCGCTCGCTGGAGCAGGCGCGCGCCGATTTCGAAGCGCGCCAGCGCGAGACCGAGGCCGCGCACCTCACTATCGCCGGCCGCGTGGTGATGCAGGTCTTCGCGATCGCCGCCGCGAACGACCGCATCGCCGCACAGAACGAGCTGCTGGCCGACCGCGAGCGCACCGTGAACCTGACCCGCAAGCGCGAACGCGCGGGCGTCGGCACCCAGGTCGAGATCCTTTCGGCAGAGGCCGAGCTCGTCAACGACCGCGCCGGGACCCCCGCGCTGGAACAGCAACTGGCCGAAGGCCGCGCGATGCTCGCAGTCTTGCTCGGCATCTCGCCCGCCGAGCTCGGGCCGACCGACTTCCACCTCTCCCAGTTCGCGCTGCCCGCCGCGGTGCCCGTGGCGCTGCCGTCGGCGCTGGTCCACCAGCGGCCCGACATTCTGGAATCCGAGGCGAAGCTTCACTCGGCGACCGCGGCGATCGGCGTCGCGACCGCCAACATGTATCCGGACATCAATCTTGGCGTGACCGGCTCGTTCCAGAGCAGCACGCTCGGCGGTCTCGTCGACACGAACTCGCGCGCTTACGACCTGTTCGCGCAGCTCACCGCGCCGATCTTCCACGGCGGCACGCTGACCGCGCAGAAGCGCGGCGCCGAGGCCGATGCCCGCGCCGCGGTGGCGACATACGAGCAGACCGTGATCGAGGCGTTCGGCCAGGTCTCCGGGCTGCTCTCCGCGCTCCAGACGGATTCGCGCGCGCTCGACATCCAGCGCAACGCGGTCGACGTCGCGGGTCGCTCGCGCCAGCTCTCGCGCCGCAGTTTCGAGGTCGGCAACAGCGGCGTGCTCACCGTGCTGGAGGCAAACCGCAGCTGGCAGCAGGCGCGCCTCACACTGGTCGATGTTCAGGCGCGGCAATACACCAATGTCGCGCGGCTTTACGTCGCCACGGCTGGGGGCTGGATGCTGCCCGAGCAGAAGCATGTCGCGAGCGCGGTGGGGAGCGGGGTGAAGCAGCCGTAAAGATGAGACCGGGTGGGCGGCGAACAACGTCCCGCCCCCGCCCCGTCGTCATGCTGAACGTGTTTCAGCATCCATCGTGCCGAACGGTCTGTTGACCGATCGTCTTCGGGTGCAACCTCCACAATGGCGGTGATTCCGTTCGAGCATAGAGCGCCAAGACATAGGGATGCTGAAACATGTTCAGCATGACGGCTGAAGCAGCGTCGGTTCCCAGGCCGGCGTCCTACTGCAGCAACGCGCTACCCTCGGAATACAGCCCCAGCCCAGCGCCCGCTTCTCCGCCTTCGCGGAACTCGCGCGGGTTGACCTTGAACACGCGCTTGAACATCCGGCTGAAGTGCGCGGGGCTCTTGAAGCCAACGCCGTACGCGATCTCGCTGATCGAGATGTCGCGCGCGTCGCTGTTCGAAAGCCAGTCGCGCGCTTTGGCCAGGCGCTGTTCCCACACCAGCTCGGAGAAGCTGGTATCCTTGAGCCGCAGCAGGAACGAGAGGTAGCGCGGGCTAATGCCGCAACCCTTGGCGACCATCGCGGTGGAAAGCTGCGGGTCGGACAAGTGGATCTCCAGGAAGCGCAGCACTTCGGTCAGGCGCCGCTCGGCGATCGACTGACGCGCCTGGACCATCGCCTCGTCGCCGCGCACCGCGTTGCCGATCACCGTCAGCGCGGCTTCGACCAGCGTGCGCGCCGAGTCCTCGCTGAGCGCGCCGGCGTCCTCGAACACGCGGGTCAGGATCGTCTCGGCGATCGCGAATTCGGCGCGGTGATCGGGCATGAACAGCCCGGTCGAGATGTCCTGCGGGATGTGCGTGCGCAGGATGTGGGTGGGTACGGTGACGTGGAGCAGTTCGTGCACGCCCTCTTTTCCAGCGTCGGTCCTGCACTCGATCAGGAACGGCGCCATCGACCGGGTGATCGCGAACACGCCGGGCTGCGCGATCTTGTTGCCGCACTGGTTCGAGAACGACAGCTTGCCGTGCTTGACGAACCACAGGATCGACAAGTCGGTCGCATCCTCGCGGATGTGCTGGCGGGTGCGGCGGAAGAACAGGTTCGCGCCCGAGCGCTGGCGGATGATCGAGATCGGGCCGACCGTCTTGCATTCGGAGGTGACGTCGACGCTCGCGCCGTCCTCGATCCAGAAGTCGCCGCGATAGTATTCCTGCTCACGCGGGCCACGGAACAGCGTCTGACAATCGCGAAAATTCGCCTTGTCGACCGCGAACAGCAAATCCGCCACATTCATCTCCCATACGCGGCGCGCCAGTTGTCGCGCCGGCTGCCGGCTATCGCCGAGCTTATGGGGAATAATGCCGCAATCGCCGCGCCGACGCCACGCATTTCGTGAGTCGGCGCCGGGGTCGAGGTGAAGACGCGTGCCGGCGCTCTTGCTCCGGCGCCGGGTTCAGCGCTTGGTGCGCTGCTTGCGCGCGGCGTACTTGGCGTCGCGGATGGCCTTGCGTTCGGCTTCGGTGAGTTCGGGCGGCGGCGGGATCGCGGCGAGCGCGGCGGCGGCGTCCTTGGCGGCCTGCTTGGCGGCCTTGGCCTCTTCGATCGCAAGCTTGGCGAGGCGGCTCTTTTCCAGGACCGCGGCTTCCTTGGCGGCCTGTTTGGCAGCGCGCTCGGCAGCGATGGCGGGATCGATCGGGGGTTTGGCGCGCAGCTTGGCCAGGGCTTCTTCCCGGGCGCGCGCAGCCAGCGCGGTGCGCTCGTTGAAATTCGGTTCCTTGTAGCCGGCCATGCGTAGATCTGTGCTTTCGGTTCGTGTCGGAGGAAAGTCGCCGGGCGACGAATCGCCCGGCGTATGCGTCAGGCTGCCTGCAGGTTCACAGCCGAAGTCTTGCCGCGCTGATCCTTCTCGAGATCATACGAAACGCGCTGATCCTTGTTGAGCGTGGTCAGGCCGGCGCGCTCCACGGCGGAGATGTGCACGAATGCGTCATTGCCGCCGGTCTCGGGAGCGATGAAGCCATAGCCCTTGGCGGCGTCGAAAAATTTCACGGTTCCGGTAATCATATCAAGTATCCTCGTCCCCAATGGGAACAGGCACACGCAAACCATTCGCGCATGCCGTCTCTATGAAGCCAAATTTGGGACAAAGGGATGAGCCGAAGCGGCCCAATATCCGTCAAGTGCGACGCAAAGTGGGGCTGATATAGCCCGGTCATTCGGCAATGGGAACCCCCAAGCGCCACGTGCCCGCGCGAAAATGCGAACAAAAAAAGAACACTGTCTCTACAACACCCCGTTTGTGGCACAGTCCTGCGGCGTTTTTGCAGGAGCCCGCATGACCCGAACCCCCTCTCCCGACGCCTCGGAACCGTTCAAGCCCGATTTCACTCCGGTCCCGCGCAAGCAGAAGACTCACGACGGCTGGACGCCGATCGCCAGCGCGGCTTCATCGCGGCGCTGGCCGAGCTCGGCAGCGTCGCGGCCGCCGCCCGCCGCGTCGGCAAGACCCCCGACACCGCCTACACCCTGCGCCGCCACCCCGACGCGGACGCACTCAAACATGGCATCCGCCACCTCGAAGACATCGCCATGGAGCGCGCGATGTACGGCGTGGAAGTGCCGGTCTACCACTTCGGCGAGATCTTCGGCACGCGGCGCGTCTACAACGACAGCCTGCTGATGTTCCTCCTGAGGAACCGCGCGCCCAAGCGCTTCAGCGCCGACTCGTGGGCCAAGGCCGCCGCCGCCACCAAGGGCCGGATGGACCGCCTCAAGAAGCAATGGCGCAAGGAGTGGGAGGAGGAGAAGAAGAAGAAGGATCACTACGATTCGGAAAAGGTGCTCGAAGACCTCAACCGCAGGATCGAACGCCGGCGCCAAAGCTGTGGATCGCCGCGAAGAGCCCCGAAACCCGCGCGCTCCAACTCGCCTTCGAAGCCGCGCAAAAGGTCGACGAGGAACGCCGCGAGGCAGAGCACACCGCGTTCTACGCGCCGCACCCGGCCCCGGCCCCGGAGCTCGAAGCCCCGCCGCCACCGAACGACAACCCCGCGCAGGAACCCGACCCCGGCCCCTCGATCCGCCCGCTGTAGGACTCAGGCAGGCACCACCTCACCCACCGCCATCGTCCCCGAACGTGTTTCCCCTGCACAAAGGACCCCGCCCATGACCATCCGCATCATCCCCGCCACCTTACATGCCGACGTCGACCTGCCTCCCGACGTATACCGCCTCGTAGTTGCTGCCGCGCAAGTCACGACCAGCTAGGCATGTGTCATAGCCTAAGTTGAAACAGGCGCGCTGAGCCCGCTCGATGTCTGCCTGCCCGGGCAACATGCTTGTTCGAGATCGTTTCTGGCCTAACAAGGTCACGCCGCTTGACGAGCTTCCTCGGTTGGGTCAGCCGGAGGGAAGCCTCGCCATGCTGGTCATCTCGCAATCCGCCATGAATGCGCTCGAACTCGACACCGTGCACAGGCTGCGCGGGCAGGTTACCCGAGCGCTCGTCACCCAGGGAGCGGACGAACAGACTGCGCGCTTGTGCGCGGACAAGGCGCTCGATGTCGGCTTGCGCTATCACGTCACCGACCTGCGCTCGCTGATCAGCCTCGCGACGCTGGCGGGTACGATCGACCGCGACTTCGACCGAACGCCCGCCGTCATCGCCACGCTCGGCAACTGGCGCGTGGCGCCTTCCGAGCGCGTGCGCCGGATCCTCGATACGCCAGTGTTGATGAGCCGCATCCGCGCGCGGTCGGCACCCGGCGACGATCGCCGTCTCATCGCTTCAGGGAACCGCTAGGGCTATGGGAAAAACTCCCGGTGGAATGAAGGGTTCGCCTGAGCAAAAGAGAAAACGGCCAAATAATGAAGACGACGACGACCAACCCGCTGCCGCAGCAGCCGGTGTAGACCCGAGCAAAAAAGCCAAGCATCAGCATCAGGCGCCTGCGGCCGCCAGTCCGCACTCCTCTGCGGCTGCGGCCAGTTCCTCATCTTCCTATTCATCACCCGCTGCTGCCGCTTCGGCTTCGTCTTCGTCTTCCGCTCCGGCTTCGGATCCAGCCGCCGCAGATCCGATGTCGGACTACGGTGGCGACAAAAGGCGCGCTGCGCCCGCTACTTCGTCTTCTACGGCTGCAGCGGCTGCTTCATTCGAGCCAAGGCGCTCCACTCGAGTACCAAAGCCCAGCGAATGGGTATTGCAAGCCCGGGAGGAGAAAAGTCAGTTATTGTCTGTTAAGACTTGCGAAAATATATACAATGAAAATGCGGCGCTTGTTAAAGCTTCTGGTCAAAAAATGCTTCAATCTAGCATTACTTCAATTTTGGAGCATAAACATAGATATAATGAACGTCTCAAAGGGAATTTCCCTGATGATTATTTTGAAACGAGAAAATTTGACCCACCTGTAAGTTCTTACAGTGCCCTTAACGTTGACCAAAAGAAAACACTGAAGAGCGCCGACACATCAAAGGTCACTGAAGCCGATGGGGAGATGGCGGCGTTAATCTACATGGCTTCCAATTACCCAGAGGCTCAACTGCTTTACGCGTTTAGTCCCGGCCAGGGCATTGACCAGATTTGGTTCGTTGAGGATGGTCAAAGTAAGCTTACGACTATTTATATCGTCGAAGCTAAAGGAGTTGGCGCCAAGCTGAGTACCGACGCCAAAAAAGGGGCGCAGATGGGAACCAAGTGGGTTATAAACTCAATTAAGGAGATGGTGGACAAAGCTGTCAAAAAGAAACCGCTAACTATTCAGGAGAAGAAAATCACGCAAGCCCTCCTTGATTGCCTTGATAACGACCCCAAGCCAGCGCCGCCACCTTCTGTCATTGGAATGGTCATCCAGCAGATTGATAAAGACAACAGTGACGCAGAGCCAATTTGTTCACCTGCAGATGACGCGAACTTCTCCGGTGACGACGTTATTAAAAAACAATATCCAAAGAATTGGAAATATAACTGACTGTACATAACTGGCAATAAGCTCGACGAAGAATAATACTATTACAGAGGTGCTAGAATGAATTTTGCATTCGAATTCTATGCCGCGATGGAGCGCACTATCCCGCAAGGCATGTTTGGCGCCACGACTGCTGAGCGCATCATTGCTGTAGAACGTGCTATGCAGGCGACCGGAAGCCTCGTCGGCGAGGTTCGGGGCACAATCGAAGCTTTCGCCGAGGCATTCGAAGCGATCGGCGCGGCGATGGAACTGGGCAGCGACCTGGCCCAAATGGCGATCGCGCTGTCGCCCCATGATCTGCTCGACGACGATGACCCGAATTGGCGGATGGGTTTTTTCAACGCCGACATCGTCGAACCGCTCAATATCTCCGCGAGCGAGCACCAAGATGCGTTGGGAAGTCTGGATGCCGCGCCCGCGCCCACACCCCGCCTGCGCGACTTGTTCCTCGCTGCTTGTGACGAGGCTGCCGCGTCGGGCCAAGCCGTTGTCATCCTGCACCGACCGATCGGGTGATGCCAGCGCTCCGCCATTTCGCGAGTTGACCGGCTGGTCTTGCCCGTGTCCTGCGCGCGGGATACGTGTCTGGCGTCCCAGATCGGCGAGTTTCGCTCGACGGGGATGCAGGGGACAGGACAGAAGGGGAGAGGGGAGCACGAGCCATGCCCCTCTTATCTTTGACTTTGCTGCTTTTTAAAGGCGATTACGTATTTGACAAACCCACGGTGAGGCAGTAAATCAGACGGCAAGGAGCAATGCCGTTATGTCCGTTCTGTCTCAGCCCCGCTTTCACGACGAAGCCGCCGCCTTCGCGTATCTCGAAAGCATGATCTGGGCGAACGGCACGATCTGCCCGCACTGCGGCGTGGTGAACGGTCGCATCTACGATCTGGCTGGCGTGCGCGGCAAGCCGAGCAAGAAGAGCCCGGAAGGCGCGATCCGCCACGGCCTCAAGAAGTGCGGCGAGTGCCGTAAGCAGTTCACGGCCAAGGTTGGCACGGTCTTCGAGGACGCCAAGCTCCCGCTGCACCTGATGCTCCAAGCGGTTCACCTGATGATGAGCAGCAAGAAGGGCATCAGCTCGCACCAGCTCAGTCGCATCCTCGAAATCCAATACAATTCGGCGTGGTTCCTGTCGCACCGCATCCGTGAAGCCATGCGCTCGGGCGATCTCGCGCCGTTCGGCTCGGGCGGCGGCATTGTCGAAGTGGACGAAACCTTCATTGGCCACGATAAAGCCATCAAGCCCGCTGGTGAGAAGAAGGGTCGCGGCTATGCCCACAAGTACAAGGTGCTTTCGCTGATCGACCGCGACACCGGCCGCCAGCGCTCGATGGTCGTGGATAGCCTTAAGGCTGCCGATCTCACTCCGATCCTCAAGGCGAACATTGCGGCGGAAGCGATCGTCATGACGGACGAAGCCAGCCAGTATCTGTCACTTGGCAAGCATTTCGCCGCACACGGTTTCACGCGCCACAGCGCCGGGCAGTATGTCGATTACGAGAACCCCTCAATCCACACGAACACGATCGAGGGCGCGTTCTCGATCTTCAAGCGCGGTATGAAGGGTGTCTATCAGCACTGCGCGAAGAAGCACCTTCACCGCTACGTTGCTGAGTTCGAATTCCGCTACACGCACCGCGTGGCGACCGGGTTCGACGATACCGCTCGCGCCACACAGGCGCTCAAGGGGATCACTGGCAAGCGCCTCACCTACGCAAGGCCTGACAGCCAAGCTTGAGGGTGAGCGGAAAGCGCGTCCCGGCCGTACGCGGTCGCGCTGGCGGACAAAAAAGCGTCGAAGCCGGAAACAAGAGAGGCCGCCATTGGCGGCCTCTCCGAACACTACAACCTCACTAGCTTGTTATCGCCGTTGTGAGGCCGGCTACCCTTTCGGGTAGTCTCCAAGCCCGATGCTTTCGCAGAGCGGGAACGACGACGGTGTAGCCGCTCAAAGATGAATCGTCAATGAAGCGAACCCCAATCCGCACAGCACCGCGCACTTCACCTCCCTGAGTTGATCCGCTGAAATTTGGCCGGAGCTCCACTTTCGAGGACCGCCATACCGACCTTGCGGTTCTTTGAAACGGTCCAGTCGTCCCAAGGCGACAGAACTGATCATGTCGCACTTTGCCCACATGATGGGCGAGTCGAATGGACGGGGAAGCGCCTTCGCTACAACCAATTTGCAATGATGTCCCTCAGCGGGAACCGGCTCAGTGGTGCTCAACGGAACCACTGTGACCACCTTGCCATGCCTTCGCCTGGGGCCGAGCACGATCACCGGGCGCGACTTGCACATCTCGCCGTCGAGCACATCGTCTTTGTGGTCGTAGTGGCAAACGAGAATTTCACCCGGGGAGGGATAATACTGCAAGGGCATTCGTGTTTCCAAAGATCGGCAGCGGTGCTATGTGCACCGCTGCCAGTTTGTGTTCACAAGCATATTTGGCCCACCTCGAAGCCGCCGACCGTGCAATGGTCAGGCGGCTTCTCTATTTTGCCCGTGCCGCGTCCGTGAGCATGACGACGGCTAGAGCAACCCTCCTGTGCATATCAGCGTGCCTTTCTCCGGTTACTAAACCGAGTGATTGGAGGAATTTTATGACCGCGACCCCGCCCAAACCCGTGCGCAGCCCATCCTACCCAAACGCCTCGTTGAGCGAGGCAATCTCCTCAGTTCGAAAAATCGAGCAGCTATACCGCTCGTCCCCGGTGGATCGCGAAGTTGCTGCAAAACTCATTGGCTATTCGAGTCTCAGCGGACCAGCTAATCAGGCGTTAGCCGCGCTTGCACAGTACGGTCTTGTCGAACGGGCGGGCAAGGGTGAGATGCGCGTGACTTCGCGTGCACAAGCCATCTTGCACCCGAACAGCGATGACGAGCAGCGCGAGCAGCTTCGCGCCGCAGCGCTTGAGCCTCAACTATTCCGAGAGCTTCAGGAGCGATTTCCGAATATGGTGCCGCCAGAGGATGGCGTCACGACGTACCTCAACCGGCAAGGCTTCAACCAAACGGCCATCCGCCCGGCGGCTAAGGCTTACCTCCAGACTTTACTCTTTTTGAAGGAATCGGGCGCAAGCGATAGTAATGGCAGTGCGCTCAAAACGGCGCCAGAATCGGAGGCATCGAAGGGTGATGGAAGCACTATCACCTATGGCGGCGCGCAAGTTGGCGATCTGATCCAATGGGAATCGGACGGCGCACTCCGGTTGGAAAAACCAACCCGGGTGCGACTGGTCACTCCCGATGGCCG
>CAJCHR010000305.1 GCA_903970225.1 Actinobacteria bacterium 21-64-8
CCGGCCGAACAGGATCGGCCGATCCTTCGGAGCGCCTGCGCGTTCGGGCCGCCCTTCACGCAGGAGATCACGCACCAGCGCCAGATCGCCAAGATCGCGCCCCAGTGCGCCGACCACGTCGAGGCTTTCGACGAGGTGGAAATAGCCTTCGGTGGGTAGGTCGCCGTAAGTCGGCTTGAACCCGATGACGCCGCACAGCGCCGCGGGCACGCGCAGCGAGCCGTTGATGTCGAACGCGATCGCAATCGGCACCACGCCCGCCGCGACCGACACCGCCGATCCGCCTGCACCGCCGCCCGCGACGCGCGAGGGGTCGAACGGATTGCGGCTCGTCCCGAAGTGCGCGTTGATGGTGGTGAAGCCGTAGCCGAACTCGTCCATGTTCTGCGTGCCGATCAGCACCGCGCCTGCATCTTCGAGCAGCGCGATGGCCTTCGCGTCCCGGCTGGCGAACCGCGCGCCGAGCCGCGTGCGCGAGCCGGCGGTCGTGATCTTGCCCGAGACGTCGAACGCTTCGGCCGCGCCGAACGGCACGCCCGCCAGCGGACCCGGATCGATGCCCTGCGCGACCTTGGTGTCGATCTCCCGCGCCCGCGCGATCGCGCGCGGGTTCAGCAGATGGACGAAGCCGCTGCGTTCCGGCCCGAGTGCGGACGCCTTCGCCAGCGCCTCCTCGCAGATCCGCGCCGCGCTGAGCGTGCCCGCGCGCACCGCATCGGCGATGGCGATCGCCGAGCGCTGAGTGACCGCGGCGATCATGCGTCGAAGCGCATCGCGCTGACGCTGCGCGGATCGAGATCGAACGCGCGCAAGGTCGCCACGTGATCCTGCAGCACGACCAGGTTGGCGCGGGTGCCGGGCAGGCAGGTATCGGGCACGAACAGGCCGGCCTCGGCCAGCCGCACGCGCACGCTCTCGTCGGTCGGCCGCTGAGCGACTGCTGCGGGTTTCTCCACCGGCCTTCTCCTCTGGGCGACGCGATTGGGCGAGCGGGCTCGCTCGCTGCCCTCTTACTCCCTGCGCCGCCGCCAGCAAGGGTGCGGGGCGTCAGGACGAAAGATCCTCCCCGGAACGGGGAGGGGGACCGCCCGAAGGGTGGTGGAGGGGTCGAGGCCCATCCCCCGCGTGAAGCGCGATCCGGAGAGACTTAGACCCCCCGGCAGCCGCTTCGGTCTGCCACCTCCCCGTTCCGGGGAGGATCGAGGTCAGCCGAAGCGGAAGCCCGAGACGTCGGCCATCATCACGTTGTCGGCGAAGACCCGCGATCCCGCATCGTCGGCGCCCGCGCCCGCGGCGATCATCAGCGGCAGCAGGTGCTCCTCGCGCGGATGGGCGTTGCGGGCCGCGGGCGCCTCGGCCCAGTGTGTGAGCGTTGCCTCACGCTCCCCGACGGGCGCCTCGATCGCCTTGGTCAGCCACCCGTCGAACGCCGCCGAAGGGGCCGTGGCCGCCGTGGTGCGGAACGCCCGCATGTTGTGGTAGCTCAGCCCCGAGCCGACGATCAGCACACCCTCGTCGCGCAGCGGCGCCAGCGCGCGGCCTGCCGCAAGGTGCTCGGCCGGATCGAGATTTGCGAGCAGTGACAGCGGCACCACCGGGATCGAGGCTTCGGGATCGACCAGCAGCATGGGGATGAACACGCCGTGGTCGAACCCGCGGGTCGTATCAATCGCGGCCGGCAGGCCGGCGCCGGAGAGCAGCTCGACGATCCGTTCCGCCAGCGCGGGGCTGCCGGGCGCCGGGTATTTGAGTTCGTACGTGTGCGGCGGGAAGCCGGTGTAGTCGTAGATCATCGCGGGCGCGGGCACGCTGGCGGCGGTGAACGCGGCCTCCTCCCAGTGCCCGGAGACGAGCACGATCGCCTTGGGACGCTCGGGCACGGTGGTCAGCAGCGCGCGCAGCCACGCTTCCATGCGGTTCCAGGTGTCGGCCGGGCCGCCCATCACGGTCCAGTCCATGAAGAAGCATGGCCCGCCGCCGTGCGGGATGAAGAACGTGGGCATCCGGGTCTTGGTGAGCGTGGCCGCTTCGGCGTTCATGGCTTGTGCAATGTCCTGGTTGTCGTTCACCCCGTGCCAGAGGCACCGAGCGTTGCTGAGATCGGTCGCCGTGCGCCCAGGCGCAAGTCCGCAGACTTGATCGTTCGCGTTTGAAATGTTGCGGTGCGTTGTCCGCTCTTGGGGTTTGCCGACGAGCGCGTTCTAATAGCCGGGATAATTCCTGCCGGAGTCTGCCCGATGACGAAACCCACATCCACGCGCGGCGCCCTCGGCGTCGGGATCGCGGCGACGTTCGGCAACGGCCTGTGCATCACCGCCGCGGTCAGCTCGACCTTCGGGACGTTCCTGGTGCCGATCTCCCGCGACTTCCACTGGTCCCGCGCGGCAGTGTCCGGAGTGCTGGGGATCATCGCGCTCGTCTCGGCACTGTCCTATCCGTTCATCGGCCGCGCGATGGATCGCTTCGGCGCGCGGCGCTTCCTGATCGGCGGCAGTCTTTCGCTCGGCGTGCTGGTCATGCTGCTGTCGCTGGCACGCCCCGATCCGGTGCTGTTCTACCTTCAGTTCGGCCTCGTCGGCCTCGCCGGGGCCACGTGTGCCTCGGCGATGTTCTGCAAGGTCGTGTCCAACTGGTTCGACGCGCGACGCGGGCTGATGCTCGGCGTGACCGCCGGCGTCGGCAACGGCGTGGGCGCGACGGTGATGCCGATCATCGCCGGGCTGCTGCTGCCGAGCCTGGGCTGGCGCGGTACCTATGTGGCGATCGGCGCGATCGTGATCGTGGTAGGCTTCCCGATCCTGTTCTTCCTGCTGCGCGAGGCGCCCCCGGCGCCGATCACCGCCGGTGTAACGATCGAGCCCGAGGGCAAGACGCTCGGCGAGGCGATCCGCACGCGCGAGTTCTGGATCCTGCTCGCCGCGGTCGCGGTCGGGGCAGGGGGCATGACCGCGGTGTTCACGCATGTCGTGCCGATGCTGACCGACAGGGGCGTGAGCCTGGGCGAAGCGACCGGCGTGGTCGCGACCTTCGCGCTGGTGACCGCGGCCTGGCAGATCGTGACCGGCGCCATGCTCGACCGGATGCGCTCGCCGCGGCTGGTCACGCCGATGTTCGTCGCGGCCATTGCGGGTCTGCTGCTGCTTCAGTTCGGCAGTGGATCGGTCAATCTGGCGCTGGCGGGCGTGCTGCTCGGCATCGGCATGGGCGCCGAGTACGGCGCGCTGGCCTACTTCACCTCGCGCTATTTCGGCCTGCGCCATTACGGCGCGATCATCGGCGCGCTCTATTCGGCGGTGATCCTGGCGCAGGGCACCACACCGGCTCTGATGGACCTCAGCTTCGGCCGCACCGGGTCCTACGACCAGGCGGCGCTGATGATCGCAGTCGCGCTGGCGTTCGGCATGGCGCTGTTGTTCTTCCTGCCGACGGTGCCGCGGACCACGGCGTCCGAGCCGATGCGCATGGACGGCGCGATCGCGGCGGCTTGAGCGCGGGTCGACGAGTCTCGCTATCCGGAGCTTAAAGCGACGTAGCCTGGGCCTCACAAAAAAAGGGGCCCGGTCACAGTCCTGTGACCGGGCCCTAGGGCGGATCGTGGGCGCGTGGGCGCGCCTATTTCTGTGACGGCTGCGGCTCGGAGGTGCGGCCGCTCCGTTCGAGATACGCAGCGTCGATCAGGTCGAACTTCGCCTTGTCGAGGCGCTGGCGGACCTTGGCACCCTCGGCTGAGAACTCGATCAGGCGGTCGTCGGCGGGCGTGTAGCGCGGCCACGCGACGGGTGCATCCGGAAGGTTCGGATTGCCGGTCTTGGCGAAGCGCAGCCAGTAGCCGCTGATCGTCTCGGCCATCGGCCTATCGGCGGCGTTCTCACCGAACTGCGGTCCCGTGACCTCGTTGCGCAGCACCAGGCTGACCTCGGCCGCGTGGCGCGCGCCGGGGACCGCGCCGCGCTCGGCGATCGGCACGTAGCTGTAGCGGTAGAGGTAGGCCGGCTCGCCGGTTGCGGCGACACGGCGCGCGACATAGCGCGCCGAGGCGGTCATGAATGCATCGCCCCACAAGGCCTTGAGCGCCGCATCCTCGGGCACTTTGCCGTGGTTCCCGTACAGCGCGAGCACTTGCGGTCCGCGTGCGCCCATCGATGCGGGCACCGCCTTCTCGGCGCCCGGCAGATACTTGAGCAGGCTTGCTTCCCACGAATTCGAGCCGACGATCACCGGTACCCGCAGCGTCTTGCCTTCGAGGAACGCCTGGTCGATCGGCTCGGGCAGCAGCTTTCCGTCGACGACGAACCCGCCTAGCACCAGAGGGTTCTTCGGGCCGAGCACCTCCGAAGCCGGCAGCGCGCGCATCGCCGCGAGATCGGTGTCGGCAAGGCCGAGCGAGCGCGTCCAGGCAAGCCCCTTGGCTTCGGCGCCGGCGAGTCCGCTGTCTTTCATCGCCCCGATCCCGCCTTGCGCGTGGCCCGACTGGGCGATCGCGCGGGCGAACAGGCCCTTGGCGGCGGGGCTCGAGAGCAAGGCGAACACCGAGACCGCACCGGCGGATTCGCCCATCACCGTCACGTTGTCCGGATCGCCGCCAAACGCGGCGATGTTGTCGCGCACCCATTTGAGCGCGGCGATCTGGTCCATCATGCCGTAGTTGGCGAGTTCGCCGTGATCGCCATCCGCAGCGGTCAGCGCGGGATGCGCGAACCAGCCGAAGCGCGCGAGGCGATAGTTCGCCGCGACATAGATCACGCCCTGGCTCGCCATGTTCGCGCCGCTGTAGACCGGCCACGAGGCCGACCCCATCGCAAACGCGCCGCCGTAGATCCACACTATCACCGGCAGCTTCCTGGCGTTGCCGGCGCCGTGCGGGCGCCAGACGTTGAGCGTCAGGCAGTCTTCGCTGGTCGGTCGAACGTAGGCGCCGCGCGGGGCAGGGGGCTCGTCCATCGGCCACTGCATGCAGTCGGCGCCGAACACGGTGGCCGCATGCACACCGTGCCACGGCGCCACCGGCTGCGGCGCTCGCCACCGCAGATCACCGACGGGCGGGGCCGCGAACGGGATGCCGAGGAATTGCTCGACCCCGTCCTCGTCGATGCCCTGAAGCACCCCCGCGCTTATCGTCACTTGCGGCGGCGCCGCGATCGCGGAGCCGGCAAGCAACAGGGCTCCGAGCGCCGCGACGCGTGCCGTCTTCCTGGCGATCACAGGCCTTTCGGATCCTTGACCGTGCCCTTGCTCGGGAACAGCCGGCGTTCGATCCGCGAGTGGACCCCCAGCGTACCGTCGACCACCTGGGTCACGCCGAAGTCGGCCGCCACGCTCATCAGCGAGTAGGCGTCGTTGCGCGAAAGCCCCTGATGCTCGGTCAGCAGGTGGAGCATGTCGATCGACGCGTTCTTCATCGCCGCGTCGAGATCCTCGCCGAAGCCGTGGACGATCCAGTTCTCGGGCGTCTCGAGCAGCGGCGAGGGGAAGTCGAAGTCCTTGCGCAGCACGACCTGGAACAGGCAGTCGAGCGAGCTCTCGATCGCGGTGCCCGAGATCTCGCCGTCGCCCTGGCTGATGTGCGGATCGCCGATCGAGAACAGCCCGCCCTTGACCTGGCACTTGTAGTACATCGTCGAGCCCGCCCCGATCCGCCAGTTGTCGATGTTGCCGCCGTGCAGCCCCGGCGGAATGGTCGAGACCGGCTCGTTCACCGCGGGCGCGACGCCGGCGGTGCCGAG
>CAJCHR010000306.1 GCA_903970225.1 Actinobacteria bacterium 21-64-8
ACGGTATCGAACAGCACGTTGCTCAGGGTCACCAGCGAGGCGAACATCTCGGTCATCGGGCGGTGCGCCCAGATGCAGCGTGCATCGGGATAAGCCTGGAAGATCGCATCGAGATGATGCTGTGCCGCCGGCGACTTGCAGATCCAGCGGGTTTTGCCGGTGTTCCACTGGAAGTGCTGGAGCACCTGGCGGTGGTAGGCAAAGGCCGCGGCCTGATCGTTGTTCAGGATCACGCCTTCGAGCGACGGGATGCGGAACAGGTAGTACGGGTAGGCATAGCGGAAATCGAGCGTCAGCGCCTCCTCGTCCTCGCACAGCTGCATCGCGCCCTGATCGATATACGGGTGCATCGGGCGCTGCGCTGGACAGAAGTCCATCCACGCTTCCATCGCACGCTGCGCGGAGGCCATGCGTCCCGGTGCGATCGGACCGGCCCCCGGCGGCGGTGAAGGCGTGAGCACGTTCCAACTGCGCAAGGTCAGCGCTTCGGGGTCCTCCGCCAACAGCGAATGCAGGAACGTGGTGCCCGAGCGTGCGAAACCGATAATGAAGATCGGCTGCTCGATCTTCTCGTCAACGATCGCAGGGAAGCGGCGGCGGTCGAGCGCCATCTGCAGGCGGTTTACCAGCAGCTTCTGCAGCTGACGCGTCATCCCGTCTTGTTCGTGCGCGGTATACGGTCCGCGCGCGTTGATCCAGTCGATCATCGCGCCGACCCGGTCGCGCAATTCCCCGTCGGTCAGCCCGTAAGCGCCGCTTTCGCGCTCGGCCCATGCGATGAGTTCAGCCGCGCTTAGCGGTGTTTCGCATCCGTCAGCCGGACGCGGTTGGAGTTCAACTTCGGACAAGCGTGCATTCTCCTGTTTAGCGGCTCGTTGTCGCAGGCCTCGAGCGACGTCCACCGATCACCATCGATCGCACAAGCGCCTTGATCAACATTGGAAGCGAGGCATCCTCGTTCCCGGGCGCGCGATCCGCGAACCGGGCCCGATCAGTTCTCGAAGAAACGAACCCGGCCCGCATGAGCCTCTTCGTAAAGTGAAACCAAAGCGTAGCTTGTGTCGATGCCCGGCATCGTCTGCATCACGCGCAAGTCGCCGCTATAGGTAACCATCCGCGAGATACGATCCTTGATACGCCAGCCAATCGGCGTACGAACGAGCAAATCGTCGTACCATCCGGTGGACTCGAACAGTCCGTTACCGTCGTCGAGCTTGCGGCGGAAGCGACCGCAGACATAGCTGAAGCATCGGGCCTCCTCGCCGGTCACGGTAACCGCGTGGCCCGAAGTCATATGCTGCGTGGCCGTGAAGACCGCGTGGATGTCCTTGAACACACGAGTCAACGTGGCGCGATCGGTGAACGCTGCGCCGCCGCCGAAGTCGCAGCGGATGTCTTCAGTGAAAATCTTCTCGAACATCCCATAGCGGTGCGAGTCCACCGCGATGGGATAAAGGTTCACCAGGTTCGTGATCAGCGCCACATCCTCGGCAACCATCTGCGTTCCTCCCTCGCGCGGTACACTTTCGGGCATCCAGTGAACGATCGTTCACCCGGAGGGTAGTAGAACGACGATATGCCATTGCCAAGCGGGTTGGCGCGACATCATGCAAGACCGACCTGATCCTGTAACGATTGCGCGAAAAGCGCGGCCGCCGCCTTGCGCTCGTCGCGCGAAAGCGGGTGATCCATGTTGCGGTGGAAAATGGCAAACCCGGTGGTTACGGCGACGATGTTGAGCGCGATCGCGCGTGCGCGATCCCCCTCGAGCCAGCCCGCCATCGGTTCGACCACCTTGCTCCAGACCACGCGTTCGGCGATCCGGCGCGACTCGGGGTCGCCGACGGCCAGCGCGATCATCGCCGGCGCATGCATTCCCGAGTCAGGGTCCAGGATCGCGTCGACGATCATCTGGCCCAGTCGGGCGCGATCCTGCTGGAATGCCTGGATCGGCAGGATCGCCGCGACCAGTGCCTCCTCGAACAATCGGGCCTTCGTTCCGAAATACTTGATGACCAGCGAGGGCGCGACTTGCGCAACTGTGGCGATCTCACGCAGCCCGGCGTGCGAATAGCCCTTCCCGGAGAAAATCTCCTGGGCGACGCGGATGATGCGAGTTTTGGTTTCACTCGAATTGCGTGTGCCAGGGACAAGAAAAGATGCCATCCGGGGCTGGTAGCACGCGATTGACAAGCCCGGAACCGGAGAGCAGTGAACGACCGTTCACCAAAGCGGGGAGAGGCGATAGTGTCGTCCGAAATCGCGCAACTGAAAGCCGCGTCGACGGCCGCGACACCGATCGCCGACCTCAGCCTCCATGATCTCGCCTGGGACACGCCTGCCTTCGCAGCCGACCCCTACCCGGGGTTCGCCGCGGCGCGGGCGAAGCATTCCTGGCTTGCGAAGATCGACGATGGCTACGTCGTGTTCGATCTCCAGGCGATCCGGCACCTGCTGATCAAGGATGAAGATCTGCGGACCTCGTTCGACGGGATCGTCGACATCATGGATGCTCATGGCTCGGCCTGGGGGCGTTTCGCCAAAGAACAGATGATCGCGTTGCCCGATCGCGAGCACCGGGTGCTGCGCAATGCTTTCGCCGCGAAATTCACGCCCCGCAACGCCAATCAGTTGCGCCCGATGATGCGCGAGGAAATGGAGCGGCTGCTTGCCGAGTGGCTGCCCCGGGGCAGCTTCGACTTCGAGGAATTCGCCTCGTATTATCCGGTGTCGGTCATGGCGAGGATGATCGGCGCGCCGCTGGATGCGATTCCGGATCTGCGCTCGGCGATGGAGACGATGGGCCTCGCCTTCAGCATGGACCGCGCGCTGATCCCTGCGCTCGATCGGGCGATGGAGCGGCTCGATAGCTTCTCTTTCGGACTTATCGCCGAGCGGCGCGCAAATCCGCACGCGAACGAAGAGATTGATCTGCTCGACCTGCTGATCGAGGCGGGCAGCGAGAACGACATCGGTGACCGGCAGCTCGCCGACCTGCTGATCTTCCTGTTCGTCGCCGGATACGACACATCCAAGAACGTGCTGACCTACATGATGCACATGCTCACACGCCGTCCCGAGATCTACGCACGCTGCGCGAGCGACGCGGATTATTGCCGCAAGGTGGTCGAGGAAGCGCTGCGCATGTTCACGCCCGCCTTCACCTTCCGCGCGACCAAGCACGACATTGTTTACCGCGACGTGCTCATTGCGAAGGACACGATGCTGTTCTTCGCGCTCAACGTCGCGGGCCGGATCGCGCCAGAGATCGAACGCTCGCACGATTTCGAGCCCGAGCGGACGGTGCAGGCGCACGAACGCCACGTCGGCTTCGGGCTCGGCAAGCACATGTGCCTCGGCCAGCACATCGCCCGCGCGCAGCTTTCGGAGGCGCTCCACCTGATCGCACAGCACATGCTGCGGCCGCGCGAAGAGCAACCCCCCGGCTGGCGGCCGTTCCCCGGCGTGTGGGGGATAAAGGGCCTGCCGATCACGTTCGAGCCGGCCGTCGCCTGAACAAGATGCGGCGAATTGGCCGCAAGAGGGGTGAGATGACGCGAGATCTTCAGGGAAAGACCGCGCTCGTCACCGGCGGCGGACGTGGGCTTGGGCGGGCGATGGCCGAGAAGCTAGCCGCCGCGGGCGCACTGGTCGCGGTCAACTATGCGAGCAACGGCGCGGCGGCGGCGGAGGCGGTCGCCGCGATCGAGGCGAACGGCGGGTGCGCCTTCGCGCTGCAGGGCAAGCTCGCCGGCGCGAGCACGGCGCGCGCGTTGGCCGAGGCGCTCGCCGCACAACTCTCCGACCGGACCGGCAGCGACACACTCGACATCCTGGTCAACAACATTGGCGGCGGCGAATACGCGCGCCTCGCCGACGTCGACGAGGCGCTTTATGACGAGACGTTCGCCAACAACGTGCGCGGCGGCTTCTTCCTCACCCAGGCACTGATCGAGCGGCTCGCCGATCACGGGCGCGTCATCAACATCTCGTCGACTGGCGCACGCCTCACCGACCCCGGGATCATCGTCTACACCATGGCGAAGGCGGCGGTGGACGCGTTTACCCGCGTGCTCGCAGCCGAACTCGGCCCACGCGGGATCACCGTCAACTCGGTTGCACCGGGGTTCACCGCTGGCGAGACCAACCGTCACGTGATGGACGATCCCGAAGCCGCGCGGCAGGTCACCGAAAACACCGCGCTGCGCCGCTTCGGCACCCCCGAGGAAATCGCCGACATCGTCTACGCGCTGGCATCGCCGCTGGGCCGCTGGGTCACCGCGCAGAACATCGACGCAAGCGGCGGCTTCAGGATCTGATCGGCGACGGGGAGAGGTTCACCATGTCCATGGTCGTCAGATTCGATGCGTTCGGCGGACCCGAGGTCCTGCGCGTGGAAACAAGCGAGGTGCGTGATCCGCTTGCCGGCGAAGTGCGCATCGATGTGGCCGCATTCGGCCTCAACCGGGTCGAGGCGTTGTATCGCAGCGGCGGTTTCGGACCGGTGCGGTTTCCCGCGACGATCGGCTACGAAGCCGCCGGGATCGTCGAGGCGGTCGGTGACGGCGTGACCGGGCTCGCCGCCGGAGATCGCGTCGCGGTTCTCTACGGGCTCTCGATGGAGACTTACGGCACGTGCGCGGACCGGATCGTCTATTCGGCCGAACGGGTGGTGAAGCTGCCCATGGGTCTTTCGCTGATCGACGCGGCGGCGAGCTACATGCAGTATGGCACCGCCTTCGCGCTGGTCGAGATCGCCGGCGTGGCTGCGGGCGATCACGTCGTGATCACCGCCGCCTCGTCATCGGTCGGCATCGCCGCGATCCAGATCGCCAATGCGCACGGCGCCGTGTCGATCGCGATAACGCGCGGCCGGTCCAAGCAGGCAGCGCTCGAGATGGTCGGCGCTGCGCATGTGATCGTGGCCGACGAAGAGGATCCGGCCGAGCGCATCCACGCGATCACCGGGGGCGGCGGAGCGCGGATCGTGTTCGACGCCGTCGCCGGGCCTCAGCTCGCGGCCATGCTCCCGGCGATCGCGCCCGAGGGGATCGCGATCGTCTACGGCATGCTCGGCGGCACCATGCTCGAGGCAGCGCTCGCGCCGGTGATGCTGGCAAACCTCACGATCAGGGGCTGGTCCGCCGATCTCTACACCGCGCGCGAAGACCGGCGGCGAAGGCTGGTCGACGCCATCAACCCCGCGCTCGCATCGGGGACGCTGCGACCGGTCATCGCGCGGACGTTCGCGCTCGACCGGATCGTCGATGCGCACCGCTACCTCGAGAGCAATGCGCAGGTCGGCAAGATCGTCGTCATCGCGCGGCCGGACCTGACATGAGCCGAACGGTAGAAAATCGGGGGCACGCGCTGATGGGAAGGTTCTTCGTCTGGATGTTCGCGGCGATACTCGTCGTCGTCGGCGCAACACTCTCGATCGGCGGCGCGATGCTCGCGCAGCTTGGCGGCAGCCTGTATTACGTCCTGGCTGGGCTCGCCGTGCTGGTCTCCGCGATCGGCCTGTTACGCCGCGCGCGCTATGCGGCCTGGGCGTTCGGCCTGATGCTCGCGGTGACGATCGTGTGGAGCGTGTGGGAAGCCGGGCTCGACGACTGGGCGCTGATGCCGCGGCTGGTCGGCCCGGCCGTGGTGGGATTGTTCTTCCTGTTGCCCGCGGTGCGACGCGCTGCGGGCGGCGCCAGCCGCTGGATCGTCGGCGCGCCGGCGCTCGCCGCGCTGCTGCTGGTCACGGTGGCCGTCGTGCGAGCGGAGACGGCGGAAAGCGGGCTGCCGCCGGCGGCCAGAGTGCAAGTGGCGGCAGGCGCGGGCAAGGACTGGCGCCAATGGGGCAAGGACGTGGGCGGCACGCGCTATGCGCCCATCGATCAGATCAACACCGGCAACGTCGCCAAGCTCACGCTCGCGTGGCGGTACGATTCCGACGTGACCCCCGGCGCGCTGGTCAGCCTCGAGGCAGCGCCGCTGGCGGTCGACGGGCGGCTCTACATGTGCGTCGAATCGGGTACGATCGTCGCGCTCGATCAGGATACCGGCAAGCGTATCTGGCAATATCGCGCATTGCCGAAGGGGTCCAAGTTTGCCGGCTGGAAGTGCCGCGGCGTTGCCTATCATGCCGCCACGACAGCACGGTCGGAGTGCCAGCGCAGCCTCTACCTGACAACGTCGGCCGGCCAGCTGATCGCGATCGATGCCGACACCGGCCGCCCCTGCACCGGCTTCGCGCGGAACGGGATCGCCGACTTGCGCGTCGGCATGGGCGCAGCGCACCTCGATGACGCACTACCAACGTCACCGCCCACGATCATCAATGGCGTCGTCGTAGTCGGACAGAGTATCTCCGACTTCGGTTCGTTCGATTCCCCTTCGGGCGTGATCCGCGGCTATGACGCGGAGACCGGCGCGCTTCGCTGGGCGTGGGATGCGGGGCGGCCGGGGCAAAGCCAGCTCAAACCGGGCGAAACCTATACCCGCGACACGCCCAATGCGTGGGGCGTATTCAGCGGCGACGAGCGCCTCGGCCTCGTCTACGTCGGCACCGGCAACAGCCCGCCCGACTACTTCTCGGGCTTCCGCTCGAAAGTCGCGGACGCGCTGACCGACAACATCGTCGCGATCGATGTCGCGACCGGACAGGTTCGCTGGACGTTCCGCACGGTCAACCACGACTTGTGGGACTACGACATCGCCGCCCAGCCGGTGGTGACCGACCTTCCCGACGGCAAGCCCGCGCTGATCGTGCCGACCAAGCGCGGCGAGATCTTCGTGCTCGATCGCACCAACGGGAAGCCGATCGATCGGGTGGTGCAAAAGCCCGTGCCGGTCGGCGCCGTCAAGGGCGACTGGAACGCACCCACCCAGCCCTACACCACCGGTTTTCCTTCGGTGTCGGGCGGCACGCTAGCCGAGGCCGACATGTGGGGGCTGACCCCGATCGACCAGATGCTGTGCCGGATCCAGTACCGCCGCGCCAATTACCAGGGCCAGTTCACCCCGATCGGCACCCGGCCGACGATCACCTATCCGGCGGTCGGCGGCGGCATCAACTGGGGCAGCGTGTCGGTCGATCCGCAGCGCGGGCTGCTGGTCGTCAACGCGCTGCGGCTCGCGAACATCAACCGCCTGGTTCCGCGTACCCGGGGCACCGTGGTCAAGGCCGGCTTCGAAGGCGGCGTGATCCTGTTTGCCCAAGACGGTGCGCCTTACAGCTTCGCATCCTTCCCGTTTCTCTCGCCGCTCTACGCGCCATGCCAGAAGCCGCCGTACGGCACGATCAGCGTGTTCGACATCCGGACCCGCAAGCTCGTCTGGAGCAAGCCGCTGGGCACGGCGGAGGGATCGGGCCCGTTGGGCATCGCCAGCCACATCCCGCTGCGCATGGGCGCTCCCAACTTCGGCGGGTCAGTCGCCACCGCGGGCGGCCTCGTCTTCATCGCCGCGGCGCAGGACCGCGTGCTGCGTGCCTTCGACATCGCCAATGGAGAGGAGCTGTGGCGCACGAAGCTCCCCGCGGTCGGTGCGGCGATGCCGATCAGCTACGTCTCGCCGAGTGGCCGCCAGTTCGTGGTCATAGCCGCCGGCGGCCACTTCGCGATCCCCGGACCGCATGCTGCGGCGATCATGGCATACGCCTTGCCTCGCAAGTGAAACGAAGCTGCCCTCGGGCCAGGAACCATAGCGTGCAAGTAAAACGCAGATCACCGTAAACCACCTGGATTCCCAGGCTTCCCCGCGGCGCGCCTTTATTCGTGTCGAGCGCCAATAGCCGGCCTGACGTCGACGGGGATCGCCGAGAAGCGGGGCATGAAGTTGATCGGCTGCAGATCGTGCGTCAGCGAGGTCAACTGGCCGACGTTCGCTCCGCCGTCCAACAGCGGATCGCCGCTGCCGATGAGCTTGCCGAACATGTGAGTCATCGAGACGACGCCGCGACGCAGGCGATCGTCGGCGCGGGCGAGCGAACGCGCGCTGCCGGCGCTGGAGATGATGTCGACCATCTGGTTCTCGTCGATGCCGTCCACGCGCATGTCGTCGGGGTTCATGAAGAGGTAGTTCACCGGGTGCCGCTTGCGCGCGCGCGCGGAGTCCCGGAACGCGCTGTTCACGGCTTCGGCGATCCTGCGGCAGGTCAGGCGATAGCGATGACTTGTCTCGGGCGTCGCGCAAGCCAATGCCGCCAGTTCGCCGGCGACATCGGAGGGGCACAGCTCGAGCCTGCCTCCATCACCGGGTGGGGCCAGCACTTCGCCGCCGCCGTTCTCACGGCGGATGCCGCCCGGGTTAGCGCGCAAGGTATCGAAATCGACCGCACCCTGGCTGCACAAAAAGCGCAGCATGTCGTCCGCATCAGGCTTCTCGCCGACACCCAGCGTCATGCCCGGCGCGATCTCGGCATAATTGAGCCCGTACTGCCAGTACTTGAGCGTCAGGGGAATGCCCATCCGCGCGGCGACGCCCCAGAAGAACTCCCAATCGTCGATGACTCCAGGGGGAGGCGGAACGATGGCGGGCGTGTACTGGGCGAACGGCAGCGGGTACATCGAATCGCCGCCCGCGGTGATTTCCGGGCGCTCGAATTGCTGCGTGGTGCCGATGACGTAATCCGCGAGCCCGCCAGTCTCGTTCTGCCGGCAGTCCAGCGAAACAAGCAGTTCGAGCTGCTCGAACGCCGATTTGGCGACCGCCGGATCGCCGAGCGCCATCAGCGGATCACCGCCGAAGACGATGAGCGCGCGGATGCGGTCGGGATGGTCGGCCGTGATCTCGCCCGGGATCAGCGCGGTGGGTAGCTCACCCATCAGCGGCCCGGTGTCCTGGCTCACGCATTTCGGTTCCGACGCGAAGCTGCGCGAGGGGGAGACGGCAAGCTCGAAGGTTTGCTTGGGCCGCAAGGTGCCCACGTTGCGGATCGGATCGCCGGCCCTGCGATAGCCGCCAATCAGGGCGTTCACGGTCTCGATCATGTGATCGGCGAGGTTCGAGTGATCCGCCATGGAAGGCCCCGTGCCGCTGCCCATGAGCGGGCGGGCCGCGTTCCCGAGCCATTGTGCCGCGAGTTCGATCTGCTCGACCGGCACATCGGCGCGATCGGCCGCGAGGCAGGGCGGAAACGGCGCGACCGCGGCGCGCAAGGCTTCGAGTTGGATGCACCAGCGCTCGCAGAACGCGTGGTCGATGCGATCATCGCGGAGCAGCGCGTGGGCGATCGCGGCGAAGATCACCGCGTCGTGGCCGGGCAGCGGCTGGATGAACAAATCGGCGAACCGCGCGGTCTCCGTCCGTCGCGGGTCGACGATGATGATCTTGCAGCCGCGCGCGCGAGCAGCCTCGAAGGCCTTGGCGGGCGCACCGGTCTCGGACACGGCATACGGCACGCCCTGATGGCTGACGATCGGGTTGCCGCCGGCCAGCATGATCACGTCGGCGTCGCGCATCGCGTGCTTGCCGCTCGCCATGATGCCGAGCCGCGCCGCGGTGACCCATTTGGCCGATTGATCGATGGTCATCGAAGAGAAGAAGTTGGGTGTGCCGAGCTCCGACACCCAGGCGCGTTCGAGCAGGCCGCCCAGCACGCTGCGATACGCGCCGGTCCCGTGATAGACGGCGATCGAACGCGGACCGTGCTTTTCCAGCAGCAACGAGAGCTTCGAGGCGATTTCATCGAGCGCGGCGCCGGCAGCGATGGCCGTGTATCGGCCGTCGGCGGTGCGTTTCAGGCTCGACAGGACCCGCGCCTCCAGCCCGTTGTGCAGGTCGATCGCGGCCAGTCCCTTCGGACACATGTATCCGCCGTACGGGGAGGCGGTCGCATCGGGCCGGGCACGAGCCATCCGCCCGTCCTCAATGTCGATCTCCATCGAGCACTGCGCGCCGCAGTTCCGGCAGAACGTCTTGACCGTACTTGTCTGGGGAGTTGCCATGTCGGCCGGACGCTATGGCAATGGGGACGCCTATGCCACCGCGCAACACCGAAGCGCCGCTACCGGCAAGCGCATGATCCACAGGCGCAAAGACCGGCCGCCGTCGAGCGCGCATTCGCCCAAGCTTGGAAGCGACGCGATCAGCGCGGCGCGCCAGGTGGAACAACGATGGCGTCCACGCCGAGCTTCATCGCCCGTTGCACGGCCGGTCGCTGCGCGATCCGGGCGTGCCAGGCCTTGATTGCAGGAAACTGCGAGAGATCGCCAAAGTCCCGCGATCCGTATTGCTCCACCCACGGCCAGCAGGCCATGTCGGCGATCGAGTAGTCATCGCAAATGAAGGCCCGCCCGCTCAGCTGGCGTTCGAGCACGCCATACAGCCGGGTCGTTTCCTTGGTGTAACGGTGCAGTGCCAGCGAAGTCTCCGCCGGATCGCGACCGGGTTTTTCCGCCGCGCGTTTGAACCAGGTGATCTGGCCGGACATCGGCCCCAGGCCAGCCATCTGCCAGAATACCCAGCCATCGACCCAGGCCCGCTTCGCTTCGGATTCCCGCGGATAGAACAAGCCGCTCTGGCGCCCTAGATACTGGAGGATCGCACCTGACTCGAAAATTCTCACCAGCTCGCCGCCCGTAAGTTCATCGGTCATGGCGGGAACCCGCCCGTTGGGGCAGATCTCCAGGTATTGCGGGCTTTGCGCTTCGCGCTCGAAGATGTTGACCATCCTGACTTGGTAAGCCAGCCCCATTTCCTCGAGCGCGATGCTGACTTTGCGCGTATTGGGCGATGGCATGTAATAGAGCGTGATCAAGGCCCTACTCCCCGGGTATCGGGATGAATTCCAGCTCGAAGTGCTGCCTTGCGCGGAAGCCTGCATCAGGGAATGTCGAGACATCGTACATGTCCCGCCCGCCGATATCGAAGTAGATCGCGACTTCGCTTCCCCTGTTCTGGAGATGATGAGCATTCGGCACGCCGGCCTTGAAGCCAGCACAGTCGCCGGCGCGTAGGATCTCCTCGCCGTCGTCGGTCACCAGCACCAGTTCACCGGAGATGACCACGACGAGTTCGTCGTTGGTTTTGTGCCAATGACGCTGCGTCGACCAAGCTCCGGAAGGGAGTTCTACGCGGTTCACCCCGAACTGCGTGAACTGCCACTGGCGCGTGAGCGGCCAGGTCTTGCGGCCCGCCACCGGCTGGTCGAACGGCGGTGGGTAGCTGGCTCCCGAGAGACCGGCAGCGGGATCAATCTTGGCTTTGGACATGCGTTCTGTTCCCATAAGCTGCGCATTCGAACCGGCTGACGATCGAAATCTCAGCCAAAGGTGGTCAAGCTTTCGTGGGATGAGCGCTCCATCATCCCGTATGCGCTTTGCCCGTCCCAGGTGTATCTCGCCCCGCCCTGGTTGAGGTTCAGCCCGCCGATGTCGGGATTGCCGACACGGAAGGTCTGAAGCGCCGACACGCCGGCGATGCGCGTCGTGCCCAGCTCCGATTCGAGTTCCAGCGAGCAATCATCGCCTTCGCCGACGATGCGGCGCAGCCACGGGATCGTGGTGGCCCGGGCTTCGTACATCCTGCCATCCTGCCAGATGTATGCCTCGTTGAACTGATAGCCGTCTTCGCGGGTCGGATAAGCGATGTAGCCGAAGCCGCGGCCATCGGGAAAAATCGCCGATTGCCAGCAATGGCCCGAAAACCCCGTCATCGGGCGGACGCTCTGACGCTTGATGCGCAGGCCCGTCCCACGGAAGTCATGGGTTTCGCCATCGAAGGTCAAAGTACCCTCGGCGCGCAGCAGTTGCTCGAAACGCCAGCCGATGCCCATGTTGCCGGCCTCACGCGCGTCAGCCTCGGACATCCGCGCGACCTTCTCGGGCGAATTGTCTTGCACCCAGGCAGGTGCCGCCATCGTCAGTTCGATATCGAACTGCGCCGGCACGATGTTGCCCGGGTCGAGCGTCTTGGTGATCTGCTGGTCGACCGTACCATCCCGCACTGGCCCGTCCCAGCGCACTCGCCACTTGCGAAAGGGTTCGATGCACGTGCAAGCGAGCGGCCCGGCGCCCAGCACTGTCGGGCGGCCATCGGGTCCGAACGGCGAATGCGCCGCGCCCATGCCGGCACCATCCATGATCCGGCCGCCGGCGAACGCGAAATTACCCTGGACCCGGCGATTGTCCCACGACGAGGCTTCAGCCTCGATACCGAAACGCGGCAGGGCGAAGCGGCCGGTCTCATCGTACAGCCACATCGAAGTGCTTTCGCGCATCTCCGGATCGACGGGGCGTTGGCTGAACACCAGGTCGTGGTCGAGCGTCAGCCCGCCGGTGATCTGCTCGTCGGATAGTGTCATTATCGTCTCCCGGAATAGGTCATGCCGCCGCGGCGAGCACCCCGAAGCGATCGGAATAGAAACGGAACCGCTCGCGCAGCGCCGAAGGGTTCAGTCCGAACGCGGCCGGATCGGTGCGCTCATAGCGCTGTTCGGAGCGCGGTTTGCTGCGCCGCCAGGCTTCCATTCCGGCTCGCGCCTCGGGCGTCAGTTCCTCGCCGAGGAAACGGTAAAGCTGCTCCAGGATTAGAAACGGATCGGCCTGAAACGGCTCGAAATGAATATCGAAGAAGCGGTGATCCTGCCCCGCAGAGCGAAACGCGATCATCCGCCGCATACCCAGCTCGCACCAATCCGCGCCTTCGCGGCCGATCGCGACCAGATCGGGCGAATCGCTCAGCGCCTTGCGCATCTCCAGGTAGACATCGGCAACCGATGGAATGACGGCGGCGACGTCGCGGTGGGTCATCACGAACCGGGCATCGGGAAACACCTGGTTCAAGGCTTCGATGAACAGAATGTGGGAAGGATTCTTGATCCGCCATGGCATGGTCGGCCAGCGCCATTGCAGCAGCTTGAGCACGCGTTTCAAATAGCGGTAGGTGGGCACCAGATCCGCCCGGTCGACCAGCCATTCGACGTAGCTGGGGATCTCGGCAAAAGGCTGGAAGATCTGCGATTTGAAGTCATAGCCCATGAACAGCTGGCATTCGGTGGGCGACGTTGCCGTGGATGGCAGCATGCCGACCATGCGCGGGAACATCTCGGCCCGGCGCTCCATAGCAGCCGCTTGCTGGGCTACGCGCGGATCACTGGCGACAGTGGCGGGATCCGGTGGCGGACACGGCGAAGTCGCCTCCCAGGTCCGGAGCGATCGGGCATGGGGGTCCTCGCCCAACAGGCATCCAAGCGCGGTCGATCCGGTGCGCGGCAAGCCAATGCCAATCAGCGGCGCGATAATCTCCTGATCGTCGATCTCGGGATGGCGATCGTACCAGTCCTCGATCTTCAGCCGGTTGACCAGCAGATCGACGATCTGTCCGTCCAGCACGGCACGCCCGGTCGTATTGAGCCGCGCCTCGGAATCCAACGCGCGTACCAGGACATCGAGGCCCTCGCGGAAACTGTCCCCGCCGAAATCGTGCAGCCCCGTTCGTTCTCGCGCGGAGTTGAGCAGCTGAGTTATCCGGTCCATCGCATCGATCCCATCGCGTGGGCCCGCTTGACGCGCTCGCGCATCGCATCGCAACCATGTGGAGCTATGCCTGGCTGACGACCTGTGTCATCGGGACGAAATGCGCGGGATGAGGCAGATGAAAAGCACAGGCAGTCTCGTTGAAAAAACGGTCGACGTCCGGCTTCACACCGGCATCGGCGACGTCAGCATCGTGCGCGAGCAGTTCGACGCCCCGATCGATTCGGTCGGGCGGGCCAAGGCGAGTCACCACCTTCAGCTGTCGCTCCTGCCCTTTCCCCAGGCTTCCAGTGCATGCTTCGAAGACTTCTGGGGACCGCATCGGTTTGAACGCATCGGCCAGCTTTTCCTGCTTCCGGCCGAGTCCCGGCTGCGCATGCGCAGCGCTTGCCGCAAACAGCATTCGTTGGTCTGCGAACTGCGCCCAACCGCCATCAGCGCCTGGTTCGACGCCGAATTCGAATGGACCGACAGACAGCTGATCGGCAGCCTCGACATCGCCAGCCATGAAGTTCGCCGCTTGATGCGCGCTGTCCTCACCGAGGTCAGCAAACCCGGCTTTGCGAGCGAGGCAATGGTCGAATTGCTGACCGCGCAGATTTGCGTAACGCTTTCCCGGCACTTTCGCGACCTTGACCGCGACGCTCCGAACGGCGGGCTGGCGCCCTGGCGGATGCGGCTGATCGACGAATATCTCGAAGCCGATCTGGGCGGTGCCAATATCACGAGCCTGGCCGAGCATTGCGGTCTGTCACCCCGGCATCTGTCGCGCGCGTTTCGGAGCAGTTCGGGGCAGACGCTGGGTATCTACATCGCTCAGCGGCGCATCGATGTGGCGCGCAGGATGCTCGCCGCAGGCGCCAGCGTAAAGCAGACGGCTTTCGCGACGGGCTTTTCCGGCCCGACCAATTTCGCCACCGCCTTTCGACGCGCGACAGGTTACTCGCCGCGACAGTACCGCGACGACGTCGCGACAAACCGACGTGTGATTGCGCACTAAGGCGGTGCTCTACCGATAAGCGGCAATGGCCGACCGCTGATCAGAATGCCAACGGGCGCAGCGTAAGGCGAAGGAACACCTGGCGTCCATAATCGGGGATGCATGCCGCCTTCGGCTGACCGATCGGCGAGGAGGGGAGGCCCGGTGACGAGATCGCAAGCACGTTGCCCCCGGCCGCATCGAACAGCGTGCAGTTGCCGGTGGTGAACTTGTCGGTGAGGTTGTTGGCGATGAGCGCCAGTTCCCATACGCCGCTGTTGGCCTTGTAGCCGATGTTTGCGTTGAGCTTGCCGAACGCGTGCTGGATGGTGTCGCTGCGGACACCCAGCGTCGTCTGGTAGGCCGATGAGAACTGAGCACTCGTGCCCAGGCTCAACGTGTGGTTTGCACCCACGGGCAGGTCATAGTCGACGCCGCCATTGATCATCCAGTCGGCCGCGCGCGGCAGCCGCGTGCCCGAGAGATCGCGTCCGTTGTAGACCCCGTTGACGAGATCCTCATTGCAACCCTGCGAAATTGTCTGCCCGGTATCGCACGAGGCGTGATCGAACTTCCCGAACCGGCCGTGGTTCCAGTTGACCGCAAGACGCAGCGCCAGTTCGCGGATCGTCGGCGGTCGGTAAGTCATGTCGAAATCGACGCCATAGGTCTTGGCCGACGCCGCGTTGACGGTCTCGATCAGCGTATTGCCGGTTTTCGGATCGATCGTGTTGGCGCCGACCTGCAGACCTTCGTATTTGTAGTCATAGAACGCGATATTGAAGAACACCGCGCGATCGAGCGCACGCGCCTTCACGCCGATTTCGCCTCCGGTCACCTTCTCGTCGCCGAATGAGTTCTCCGTCCCCACCGACGGCGGCGCGGTCAGAATGAACGAGCCTGACTTGTAGCCGCGCTTGACCGCGGCGAAGATCGTCAGGTCGTCGGTCGGCGTGTAGGTCGCGGTGAATTCGGGTGAGACATTGTTCGAGTGCAGCCGCGGAGTGGGAACCGTGATCAGCACCGGCGTCGCGTACATCGAGGTGAGCGAATACGGGATGTCGCGACGGATCTCATGCGTGAAGCGCGCGCCGAGTGCCAGTTCCAGCTTGGGCACGACTTTCCAGCGCAACTGGCCGAAGCCCGAGGTCGAGTAGATGTGGACATCGTTGATGCCCTTGAAAGTCGCGAACAGGAAGGGGACCGGCAGCACCGGAATGCCGATCCCGGCGAGGATGTCCGTGTTGTAGGCGCTGTTGCCGTTGACGACGACCCGGTTGCTGACTTCGGCGTTCTGGTAATAGCCACCGATCAGCCAGTTGAGGGAACTGTTTCGGTTGTCGGATTCAATACGGACTTCTTCGGTCGTATCGCGGCGCTTGAAGTGGTTGTCGGCAAAGAGCGTCGAGCCTGCATAGCCCGAGTTGACGCCGTTGATCATGCCGTCGACCGTCGTTTTGAAATAGCCAGTGGTCGACGTGACCGAAATGTTCGAGGCGGTACGATAGTTCAGTTCGAGCGTGCCGAAGCTCTGCAGCGTGCGCGTGAACGGCTCGCCGCCGTTGCGCAGGTCGGCAAAGTTGGCGGGGTTCAAATTGACGATGTAGACATCGCGGTCGATCTTGCAGTTATCGTTCGGATTGATCAGCTGGACGCCCGGATTGAGCGCCTCGGCGGACGCGGGCAGTGCAGGTCCGTCGGGGCAGCTACCTAGCGGCGATCCCGTGCCGAGTGTCTTCTGACGCGCGTTGTTGACCTTGAGCCGCGCGCTGAAATTGTCGGTCGGCTTCCACACTGCGGTCCCGCGGATGATGTACTGATTGGTGCGACCCCAACGCGGATTGGGATTGAGCGCGCCGGTACCGGGCTCGGCGGTGGCCTTGTTGAAGAAATAACCGTCGTCATCGGAGTACATGCCCGCAAGGCGGATGCCGAGGGTGTTCGTAACCGGTCCCGAAAGGATCAACTCGGTGCGCTTCTCGTGCGAGTAGGTTTCGTAGCTCTGATTGATGATGATCTCGGGTTTGAGGCCCGGGTCGTTGGTGCGCATCGCGATCACGCCGCCCGGGCTGTTCTTGCCGAAGAACAGCGCCTGCGGTCCTTTCAGCACCTCGACCTGCGCAAGGTCGAAAAGCCCCACGCTATAAGTAGCGCCTTGACTGAATTGCAGCCCGTCGATGTTGAGCGAGACCGACTGATCGACACCCGCGTCGAGCGTGCTCGTGCCCACGCCGCGCAGCGAAATCTGCGCACCGACGGTCAGCACGTTTCCGCCGATGACCAGCCCGGGGACGTTGCGCGTGATGCCGCCGACATCGGTGATCGCCGCCTTGGCGATCGCCTCGCTGGTCAGCACCGATTCGACCACAGGCACCTTGAGCACGGTTTCCTGCCGTTTGCGGGCGGTGACGATGATGTCGCCGGCGTCGCGGCTGACCTGCGCCCGGTCCTGTTGCGCGACGGTAGCCGTGTCTTGCGCAATTGCTGGCACATTGGTTGCGAAGGCTCCGGTCGCAGCCGCGAGCATAAGCATGGTCTTGCCTGTCATTTCGCTTCTCCCCCTTCGATGACCTTGCAGCCGGCGCGCTTGCGGCGCCTATTTGTCGAAACACGATCGATCGCGTCTTAATGCCGCCTAACTATCCCGATGCACGAGCGCGGGTTTCCCCGTGGCAGCAATCCAGGTTGACCGCTGGCGCCAGACGCATCGATATTGCACGCAGCGGCAACTGGCTCTGCAACGAGGGACCGTCTGCCTCGTGCGAACGCCTTCCTGTCGACGCGGTTCACTGGAAGCGTGACGATCAACGCTCGCCTAATCCGCACAGATTACTATCCTGTCATCAGGCGCATTTCTGTGGAGACGATCGGTGGCCGCAAAGCCTGATAGACCTGCCGGGACAAGACTGGGCGAGATCGCGCTCATCTTGGCGGCGGAACGGCTCTTCGCCGAACAGGGGATCGCAGCCGTGCCGCTGCGTCGCATCAACCAGGCGGCGATGCAGAAGAACATGTCGGCGGCGCACTATCATTTCGGATCGCGTGACGGACTTGTCCGTGCGGTCCTGATGCATCGCCTGCCCGCACTCGATCAGCGCCGCGGCGTGCTGGTGAGCCGCGGGGCGGGCTCGCGAGATATCCGCTTCTACCTCGACGCCTTCATCCATCCGCTGATCGAGGAGCTGATGGCCAGGGACGAAGGCAACTTCTTTCTGCGATTCATGCAGCAATATGAAAGGTATCGGGGCGATTATGGTCTGGTTCGACAGCTCACGCCGGAAAGCGTGGCGATCTACGATCACCTAGCACGGCTGATCGGATACCTGCCGGAGCCGATCAGCCGGCTGAGGATCGGATATCTGATCAACATGATCCACGCGGTGCTGGCGACGGCCGAAGAGCGACTTGGCACCGGCGAGGTATCGCGCGGCGAGATCGATCTGATCGCGGGCAATCTCATCGACATGGTCGCCAGCGCGCTGGCGGCGCCACTTTCCGCCGAAACCCTCGCGCTGATGGCTCAAGAGGACACCGGGGTTGACCGGGGAGGCACGGCCAATGCGACAGCTTGACGCAGCGAATTAATTCCAACAGCTTAAATTTGCGGGATGAGAAGGAGTGGCCGGTGGGCTTGCTGGCAGGCAAGGTGGCGCTGATCACCGGTGGCGGGACGGGAATCGGCAGGGGCATCGCCAGGATGTTCGCCGAGGAAGGCGCAAGCGTCGTGGTCGCCGCGCGGCGCGAGCTGCCGCTGCTTGAAACCTGCAAGCTCGCGCCCGAAGCAATCAGCCACGTCCGCATGGACCTCACCCTCCACGAAGAGCGCGCCCATGCGCTGGCGACTACGATCGAGCGGCATGGCAGGCTCGACATCCTCGTGAGCAATGCCGGCGCCCAGCTGTGGAAGTCCTTTGCCGAAACGACCGACGAGGAGATCGACACGATCTGCATGACGAACCTCGCGGCGACCGCGCGGCTCTTCAAGCAGGCCCTTCCGCTGCTCGAGGCGTCCAGCGGGAACATCGTCGTGATCTCCTCGACAGCGGCGCGATATACGGTGGTGCCGTCGCAGAAGCTGTCGATCTACGGTGCTTCGAAGGCGGGGCTCAACCAACTCACCCGCGCGCTCGCGCCCGAGCTGGGCCTGCTCGGGGTGCGCATCAACGCCGTCGCCCCCGGGCTGACTCGCGGCGAGTATTCGGGCGAGAGCCTCGATCTGGAAGCAGACGAGGCCACCAAGGCGTGGATCGCCTCGGTCACGCCGCTGGGCCGCATCGGTGAGCCCGAGGATATCGCCCAGAGCGTCACCTGGCTCGCCAGCGACCGGGCATCGTGGGTCACCGGGCAGGTGATCGACGCCAGCGGCGGCTGGCAGATCTCGGGAGGCTGATCATGCCGATTGCACTCGTTACCGGCGCGGCCGACGGCATCGGCCGGGCGACCGCAGAGCGCCTCTACCGCGGCGGCTGGAATGTGCTCGCCGCCGATCGCGACGCCGACAAGCTCGGCTGGGCGCAGAAAGCTGGCATCGCCAGCATCGCGGCGGACGTCAGCCTCGAGGCCGACAACGCGCTCATGCTCGCCGAGATGAAGGCTCGCTTCGGCGGGCTCGACGCAGCGGTGCTCAACGCCGGGGTCACCGGCGGCGGCTCGATCGACGCGCTGGCTTTCGCAGACTTCCAGAAGGTCATCGGCGTGAACCTGTTCGGCGCGGTGTTGGGGATCAAGGCCGCGCTGCCGCTGCTGCGCAACAGCGCGCAGCCAGCGATCGTGCTGACCTCCTCGACCATGGGCGTTGCCGGCGATGCCGAGAACTGGGCCTATTGCGCCAGCAAGCACGCGCTGATCGGGCTGGTCCGCTCACTCTCGCGCGAGCTGGGCTGCGAAGGCATCCGTATCAACGCACTGTGTCCGGGCCCGACCAAGACAGGCATGACCCGGATGATGGAGGAGCTTGCGCCCGAGCACTTCGCTTTGATGGTGCAGAAGGTTCCGCTCCAGCGCTGGGCCGATCCCGACGAGATGGCCAGTGTCATCGAATTCCTGGTTTCCCCGGCCGCGTCTTACGTGACCGGGCACGCCATGGTTGCGGACGGCGGAGCCATGGTCGGAACCGGACTCGTCGGTCCCAAGACCGCCGCGGCACCCGCTATTCCTCCCGCAATCAACCACTGAGGCCCTCCATGAGCGACCAGCAGAGCGTTATGGCGCAGGAGAACTTCTCCGGAAATACGGCGAGCTCCAGCCGGGCCGGTGATTTCTCTAGCGATGAGGGCGCGCTCGCCTGGGCCGACGGGCAGCTCGACAAGCTGGTCGACGCCATGCGCTACAAGCTGCGCAAGCACATAGTCGGCTGGCCGGGCGATGACCGCGAGCTCGACACGTACGAGGCCCTGCGCCACTTGCTGCGCGACATCAATTTCGGTCACTCGGCTTATGTCGAGGCGGATTACGCAAATCCTGCCTTCGCAAAGATGGGCGCCACCAGCCGGATCAACTTCCAGCTGCCCTCACCCGATTGCATGTACCACTCGGTGATCCTCCACAGCGATTATACCTACAGGATTACCGGCAAGCGCGGTTCGGCCGCGATCTTCCAGCTGGCGATCTACGCCGGGCACGCCTGCGACCTGGTCGGGTGGAAGACCGTCACGGTCGCGAACAACATCGACCAGCCGCAGCATCTCGCCCCCGGTAGCGAGGTCGAGATCGTGCTCAGCCGGACCAGGCCCGCCGATCTCGGCGATGCCCTGTGGATGGAGATGCCCGAAGGCCCGAGCGAGCTGCACAGTCGCCAATACTACGGAGACTGGCTGACCGAGCAGCCGGCGGACCTGATGATCCGCATGGAAAGCCAGACCTTTCCGGCCAGGGTGCTCGACGCCGGAACCGCGCCGGCGCGCTTTGACCGGCTGGTGAACCTGCTGCGCGTCCACACCGACTTCTACCGCGCGGGTGTGGAATCGCATCTCAGGCACGGCCCTGGCGAGATTCCCGAGATGGTGTTCCCGGGCGCGTTCGAGGGAACGACCTATTTTCCAGGCCACTTCCGATGCCAGCCCGATGAAGCGGTGGTCATCGAGATCAAGGACACAGGCTCGGATTACTGGAACACCGCGTTGTTCCAGATGCAGTTCGAGAACCTCGACTGGTGGTCGCGCTCTTCCTCGTTCAACAAGTCGCAAGCGCACGTAGATGCCGACGGCAGAGTGCGATTCGTCGCGAGCTGGAGCGATCCCGGCGTGCCCAACTGGCTCGACTGTTCGGGCCGGGTGCTGAACCTGATCGCGTTCCGGTTTTTCCGTGCGCCGACCAAGCCCGCGAACCCGGCGCTGCAAACCGTGCCGCTTGCCGATGTACGCGGGCTGCTGCCGGCCGATACGCCCAGCGTCACCCCGGAACAGCGGCACCGCCTGCTGAGCGACCGGCTGATTTCCGCCTATCGACGCCGCATGGCCGATTTCTGAGCTCCGCCCGATGAACGATCTCAGCAAGTTGCGATACGAAGCCATCATCGACGAGGCCTTCCGCGAGTCGGGTACCGGTGCCACCGATTTTCGCGACCGCAGTTTCCTGCCCAACCTCCAGAGGGTGCTCGAAATCCCCACCCGCCTGCCGCTGTCCGAGCGCGGGCTGGAGGGGATGCACGCCAATACGCTCCGCTGGCTGGTCAACCGCCTGCGCTACGAGAGCGACGTTACCCGGCACCCCGAGATCCTCGAAGAGGACGTCTCCGATCCGATCGTCGTCCTGGGTCTTCCACGATCGGGCACGACCAAGCTGCAGCGTTTCCTCTCGGCCGATCCCAACGTCCAGGCAACCGCCGCCTGGGCGATGTGGAACCCGGCGCCGTTCCCCGGCGAAAAACGCGGCGAGAGCCAACTGCGCGTGGCATGGGCGGCGCGAATGATGGGCCACGTCACCAACACCGGAGAGTCCTACCAGAAGATGCACGAATTCGCCGCGTGGGAGCCGGACGAGTCCAGCTTCATCCCGCTCGCGAATTTCGATTACGTCATGCAGTACACCACCGCTCCCGATGCGATTTTCCTCGACTGGGTGCGATCGGTCAATCGCGTCTCGCCGCTGACGTTCCTGAAGCGGATGCTGCAGTACCTGCAGTGGCAGAACGGCGGCCGCAAAGGCCCCTGGCTGCTCAAGAACCCGGGTCACACCGGCGAACTGGCCGAGATGGCGGAGGTGTTTCCGCGCGCCACGTTCGTCACCTCGCGGCGCGACCTGTCGGCGACGATGGGATCGAGCTTCCGCATGATGGGCGAAATCCTGGTCAACACCTTCGATGCGCCGCTCCCATCCCGCTTTGCGCGTGAGACGGTCGAATATTGGTCCTACGAACTCAACCGCTACCAGATGCAGAAGGCAGCGCTCGGCGGCTCGATCCGGCTGGTCGAGGTCGATTACCGCAGCTGCGTCGGTGACGGCATCAGCGTTGCGCGCGAGGTCTACGCGAAGGCGGGGCTACCGTGGACGCCCGAGGGAGAGACGGCGATGCGCCAATGGGAGCTGAGCAACCCCCGGCACAAGCTGGGAAGCTATGACTACAGGCTCGAGGACTACGGCTGGTCGTCCGAAACGATCGAGGCCGCGTTCGGTCCGACCGGCCCTGACTGGCGGGGGCGGTGAAGATGATCGAACTCGAACCTTACCCACATCTGGCCGACGCGCTCAAA
>CAJCHR010000307.1 GCA_903970225.1 Actinobacteria bacterium 21-64-8
ACGTGCTCGACGGGTTCGAGACCGTGCGGATCTGCACCGGCTACCGCCTGCACGGCAAAATCCTCGATTACTTCCCCTCGCACGCAGCGGATCAGGCCGAAGTCGAGCCGATCTACGAGGAAATGGATGGCTGGGCCGGTACCACCGCCGGCGCGCGCAGCTGGGCGGACCTGCCGGCGCAGGCGATCAAGTACATCAGCCGCGTGCAGGAACTGATCGAGACGCCGGTCGCGCTGGTCTCGACCAGCCCGGAGCGCGACGACACGATTCTGGTGCGCGATCCGTTCGAGGATTGACGGCTTGTTCCCCTCCCGCTTGCTTGCGGAAGGGGAGACGAAAGCTCAATAGGTTCGCTCGAGCACCTTCGCGTCGCTCGATGCTCCACCTTCGAAATAGCCGAGACCATAGTCGCCCTTGATCGTGGTGCGGTGCATGCGGCGGCTGTATTGCGGGTCGTGGCCGCTGACCGCGTGAAGCACGCGCCAGTTGTCCCAGATCAGCATGTCGGTGGGCTTCCATCGGTGCCAATAGGCGAGTTCCTTCGCCTCCTCGAAGATTGACCGGGAGACCGCTTCGATCAGCGCGGTGCCCTCCGGCGTCTCATCGCCTTCGATTCCCTCGGCCATCCACGGCGAGACGTGGAGCACCTTTTCGCCGCTGGCACGGGTCCAGACGGCCGGATGCACCGCGCGCGGTTCGCCTTCGGCTTCCTGCATTACCGCTTCGGCGTGCGGGTTTTCCGCGGTGACCTGGTATCCTTCGGGCGCGCCGAAATGAAAGTCCTTCATGAACACGTTCATGCGGTAGAGGATGTTCGCACCATCGATCTTCGCGCGCACGTCCGGGGCAAGCGCCTGGTACAGTTCGATCCCGTCAACGAACCCGGTCATCCCGTCTTCTGCCGGAATGTCGAGCGCACGCAGCACGCCGGCGCGGTTCAGTTCGTTGTTGTAAGCATGGTCGAAGTGCCACGGCAGCCACTGCGTGATCTCACGTCCCTCGATCTGAAAACGCTGCGCGGGGTACGGCGCGCATTTCATGTCGATCACGCCGGGGAAGTTCTCCTGATCGACGCGGGGCACCGCCTTGCTCGGGTGATCCTTGAGCGGACCGAACACATCGCTGAGCGCAACGTGCATCCGCGAGCTTGGCTCGACGTCCTCGAACACGATCAGGCCCGACGCCTCGAACAGCGCGTTGATCTCGCCTCGCAAGGCGGGATCGCGGGTCTGTTCCTCGGTGATCCCGCTGATGCGGGCACCGAAGGCGCGACCGGGAACCAGCGGTTTGATGTCGAGCGTGCTCATCTTCAGTCCTCTATCGTCTACAATCGGCGCCATCACGACGGAACGAGGACCGCACCCGTCGGATTGGCGGCGGGCGTGCCGTGCTCACGGTGCCAGGCTTCGGCATCGTCATAGCACGCCTCGACAATTGCGGAATAGGTGCGGGCGAAGTGTTCGCGCTGTTCGGGGTGATCGAACACGAACGCACGGTTGTTGCGCACTGCATTCAGCACCATCGGCGCGATCGCATCGGGGGTGAAGAAGTCCATGCTGGTGTGGTCCTTCGAGGCCTCGCCGATATGCACCGCGCCTTCGCCGGGGCCGCCGAATTTGGCGGGCCGATAGCGCGCGTTGTTCTGGTTCATGCCCGTGGCGACGCCGCCCGGACAGTACGAGGTGGTGTAGATGTTGTGCTCACGCATCTCGAGCGCGAGGTTCATCATCATCCCGATGATCCCGGCCTTCGCGGCCGAGTAAGGCACGTGCACCGGGATCCAGCCGGGGAGCAGCCCGGCCATCGATGCGGTGGACATGATGTGGCCTTCCTTGCCCGCGATCATGTCGGGCAGAAAGGCGCGCGTCGTGTTCATCACGCCGTGGAGGTTGACCTGGAGGATCCAATCGACGTCGGCGTCGGACATGGCCATCAGCGGATCGAACGAGGTCGCGCCCGCGTTGGCGAACAGCAGCTGGACCGGGCCGAGCGCGTCGTTCACCGCCTGCTTCATCGCCGCGATCGACGACCGCTCGCACACGTCGCATTCGACCGCGATCGCGGTGCCGCCCTCGGCGCGGATCGTATCCGCGACCTTCTGGGCATTGGCCAGCATGATGTCCGCCACCGCGACCTTGGCGCCCTGGCGGGCGAGTTCCTTGGCGAGGCCCATGCCGATGCCGTTCCCGCCGCCGGTGACGACCGCAGTGCGGCCCGTGATCTCGGTCATCCTTGTCTCCCTTTTGTCTGGTTTGCGGGGCGATTGCGTTGCTTATTCTGCAGCTTCGCAGTCCCGCGGCCATGCGCGCTCGTGAACAGCATGCAGTTTTATCTACCCGTCATGCCGAACGTGTTTCAGCATCCATCGTGCCTTCGTGCACCGCCGGCTCGAGAGGAGGAATGGACCCTGAAACACGTTCAGGGTGACGCGTTAAGTGGCGCGGGATCCATCCCCTGAACTACGCCGGAACCGGTGCGCCTTGCTTCAGTCCCGGCATCACCTTCTCGGCAAACCGCTTCATCTGGCCGTAGGCCTGATCGTACGTCATGCCGCCGTAGCTGAAGTTGGCGATGATGTCGTAGTCACCGACCGCCGCCTTGCGCATCGCGTCCTTCTCCAGCAGCTGTTCGGGCGTGCCGATCAGGTTTCCGCCGATGTAGCCTTTGTACGCCTTTTCCGGCCCGCCCGCGGCGGCCATTGCGTCGCCAAGATGCACATATGTCGCGTAGGATGGCATGTTCTTGAAGTGCTCGGCGCCCCATTCGTAATGGGTGGCGACCTGGTGGAACTGTTTGGCAAAGAAGTTGTCTGTATATTCAGCAACTTCCGCCTCGGTATCGACGCAGACCACGAAATCGGAAATCACGAACGGCGGCGCCTTCTTGCCGTGCTTGGCCTCGAAGGTGGCGCGGTAGGCGTTGATCTCGGGCATCGAGACTTCCCATTCGCCCTGGCTGAAGCGCAGCGCCTTGAGCCCGTAATCCGCCGCGACTTCGGCTGACGAGGGCGACATCGAGACCATCAGCATCCGGTCGCGCGTCCAGTTGTAGGGACGCGGACGGACTTCGACGCGGGGCTGCTTGTAGTGCTTGGTGTCGGCCTCGACGAAGCCGGTCTCCAGCCCGTTCATGATGATGATCGCGGCCTCGTCGAACATCTCGCGGCTGTCGGCGATGTCCTCGCGGAAACCGTTGAACTCGCGCCGCGCGGCGCCCCGGCCCATGCCCAGGATCACGCGGCCTTCCGAAAGGCTGTCGAGCATCGAGGCCTTCTCGACCACGCGCAGCGGATCGTTCCACGGCAGGATCACCGCGGCGGGCATCAGCTTGATCGTCTTGGTCTTGGCCGCGACCCAGCTCAGCGCCTGGATCGGATCGGGGCAGGCGGCATAGTCGGTGAAATGGTGCTCGACCGCCGCGGCGAAGTCGAAGCCCATCGCCTCGGCCTCGACCATCAGCTGGGTCTGGAGCCGGAAGAACTCGTAATCGGGAAGACCGGTGAGGTTCTGGTACCCCATGTGAACGCCGACTTGCATGAAACCTCTCCTCGAATGTTCTGTGTGTTGCGGCCTCAGTCCTGCAGCGCCATCGCGCGGGCAGGGGAGGTGATCGGCTCTTCGCCGTTCAGCGTGCAGCGGTGGAATTCCCGGCCGCTCTCGCGGTCGTATGGCAGCACGCGGTGCATCGCGCCGGTGTTGTCCCAGATCACCAGATCGCCGAGCTGCCACTTGTGGCGATAGACGTATTTGTCCTGCGTGGTGTGGCGCATCAGGCTTTCGAGCATGTCGTGACTTTCCGACTGCCCGATGCCCTCGATCCAGGCGCCCGAGGTGCTGAGCACGAGCGACTTGCGGCCCGAGCGGTGATGCCAGACCAGCGGATGCGAGCGGTGGGGATAGCTATACCACACCGCGAAATCCTCCGGTGTGACGTCGCGCATCACCGGGAACAGCGCCGCCTGCATGGTGTGGACGACGCGTAGCTGATCGAGCTGCGCCTTCTCCTCGTCGGACAGGTCCTCGTATGCCGCGTACGTGTTGGCGAACATCGTGTCGCCGCCCGTCTTGGACAGCCGATACGGCGTGAACAGCGTCGCGAGCGGTGGGACTTCCTCGTACGTCCCGTCCATGTGCCACAGGTAATTGCCGGGCAGGAACTTCGCGTAATCGGGGTTGACGTTGGCATCGAGCGAGATCTTGATCAGGCCCTCGTCACCCTCGTTGAGCGTCCTGCCGTCCGCGCCGCGCTTCGACGCGCCGATCCGCAATTCACCCAGGGTGCGCGCGATCGTGCGCAGTTCCTGGTCATCGGGATGGATATCGCGGAACAGCAACACACCGCGCTGGTCGAGCAGCGCGCGCAGTTCGGCAGCGTGAACGCCGCTCAGCAGATCGGCCTTGTCGATATGGACTTGCGAGCCCATCCGTTCGCTCAGCTTTTCCGATGTCAGTGCCATGCCGCTCGCCTCTTACGTGCTCGCCGATCTCGTGCCGACGAACGATTGTTACCCGGGACGTTTCATACCGGCGAATATGTCACCCGTCATCCGAAATCTGCACTGGATTTTGCGCGAATTGTCACCCATACCGTTTTCAATGACCGGTAACGCTCGATGACCAGCCGAATTTCGCCCGTTCGCGCCGCGAATGATGCTTCCGAGGAGGGGGATGCCCTCCTCCGCAGGCGCGGTCCCGGGCGGCCGTCGCTGAGCAACGAGGAATTGCTCGATACCGCGCTGGACCTGTTTCTCGAACATGGGTTCGAGCGGACATCGATCGATGCGATCACCGCCGCTGCAGGAATGGCCAAGCGCACTGTCTATGCGCGCTACGGGGACAAGCTGACGCTGTTCAAGGCTGCGATCCGCCGTGCGATCGATGAATGGATCGTGCCCGTGGAGGCGCTGCGCGCGATCGAGACTGATGACCTCGAAGAAACGCTGCAGCGCGTCGGCCAGTTGCTTGTCACCAACATCCTGAGCCCTGGGGGTCTGAGACTGCTGCGGCTGACCAACGCCGAGGCCAATCATGTGGCCGACATCGGCGCGTACAACGTTCGGCTCGGCACCGAGCCCACGCTTGGCTACCTCAAGGATCTGTTCGAGCGGCGATTGCCGGGCTGCGCGCGATCGAGCGAGGCCGCCGACGCCGCCGAGGCATTCCTTCATCTCGTCGTTGGCGGCCCTGCGAGCAATGCCGCGTGGGGTGTTCCGCTCGACCAGGAAGCGATCGAGCGCCACGGGCGCTACAGCGTGCGCCTGTTCCTCAACGGGACATTGCCGCGCGCAGAGGCTCCGGCCGCGGATTGCGACCGCGCGAGCGCGCTGGCCGGCGTGCTCGGTGACCTCGCCGCGCAGATCGAGACGGCTCAGCGGCGGTTGCTCGAGATCGACCGCTCGATCGGTCACCAGTCTGGCCAGACTTCTCGATCCTGAGCTGCGCTGGATCGCGAACCCGGCGCGAGCGTGACCGGCCGGCCAGCGCCCTCAGTCCTTAACATGCGCCATCAGCGGATCGGCCATCAGCGAGGGTGAGAACGGCTTGAGCTGATGGAGATCGCCATCGCGCACGAATTGCGGCCAGTCGGGCTCGGCGATCATCGCGCGGCCCACCGCGACGAGATCGAAGTCCCCGCGATCGAACCGGCGCATCAGATCATCGAGCCGCACGGTGTTGAGCTCGGCGATCTTGCCCTCGGCGAGATTGACGAAGAAATCCGCGTCGAGCCCTACGGAGCCGATCGTGCAACTCGGCACGCCGGTGACTTTCTTCACCCAGCCCGCCAGGTTGAGGTCTGATCCGTCGTCGAACGCCGGCTCCCAGAATCGGCGTTGCGAGCAGTCGAACAGGTCCACCCCGGCCTCGACCGCGGGCGCGAGCAGTTCCTCGAGTTCCTCGGGCGTATCGGCGATGCGCGCGGCGAAATCGATCATCTTCCAGTTCGAGATGCGCAGGATCACCGGCATGCCGGGCTCCAGATGCTCGCGGCAGGCGGTGATCACTTCGGCGGCGAACTGCCCGCACTCGCGCGCGCTGCCGCCGTAGCGGTCGGTACGGTGGTTGAGCGCTTTCCAGAAGAACTGATCGATGATGTAGCCGTGGCCACCATGCAGCTCGATCCCGTCGAACCCAAGCTCCACCGCCTTCGAGGCGCCGCGCGCATAGGCCGCGATCACTTCGTCGATCTGCGCCTGGGTCATCCCGTCGCAGACTTGCTTGCCCGGCTCGATGTAGCCCGACGGGCTGACTTGCCCGAGTTCGGGACGGAACGCCACTTCGACGCCGGTCATCAGATCGGGGCCGCGATAGATCAGCCCGACGTGCCACAATTCGGGCACGCAGATGCCGCCGGCTTCATGGACTTTGGTGGCGACTGTCCGCCATCCTTCGAATGCATCCTCGCCGTGAAACCGTCCGAGCATCGGATTGTCGCCGGACGAGTGGTGGTCGATGTAAACGCCTTCGGTGATGACCAGGCTCGCACCACCCTGCGCGCGCCGCGCGTAATACTGCGCGGCTTCCTCGCTCGGCACGCCGCCCTCGCAGACTTCAAGACCCATCGGCGGGAACACGATGCGGTTGGGCAGGGTGAACTTGCCGAGCTGGAACGGCGTGAACAGTCCGCTGAAATCGGTCATCTAAGGCAACTCCCACGGTCCGCGCTGGACTTTGTCTGGCCGCAGATTGGCGGATACGGCGGAGCGCTTCAATCCCCTATTTTGTGCGGTCGCTTAAATCGATGAGGTCCTGCGCGCTGTCGACATCGAGCAGCACCCCTGCGTCGTCGGTATCCACGAACACCACGTCGCCGCGCGCACGCAGCAGCTTGCCCGCGCCGGCATCGCCGGTGAGTTTCAGGACATCGGGAAAGGCGCGCGCGGCAAGCAGGACCGGGTGCCCGGGCTTTCCGCCGAAGCGCGGCTGTGCGGCGTAGGCATCCCCGATGCTCGCGGCGAGTTCGGCGGCGATGGTGAGTGGGACGAGCGGCATATCCCCCAGAAAAACGAACGCAGCGCTGGCATCGTCCGCTGCAGCGATCCCGGCGCGCAGCGAATCGGACAGCGCTTCGCTCGCGATTTTCACGATCTGGATCGGCATTCCGCCGTCAATGGGAAGCGCGGGGGCAACGCGGCAGACCAGGATGACACGCTCGACCGGTGCGGTACTCGCCGCGGCAAGGGCCTGGTGAAGCAGAGGCCGACCGGCGAACGTGGCGGCCAGCTTGTCGCTTCCGAACCGCCGCGAATGGCCCGCCGCCAACACGATCGCGACCCGCTCCTTGCGATGGCTCATGCCCGCTCGTGCGATGGATTGAGCGCCTGCATAACTTCGGCGAGGATGCCGACCGCCACCGCCCAGGGAGCCTTGCCAAGCCCTGAAACGCCGGGCGACAGGTTGAGCCGCGCGAGTTCTTCGGGTGTCGCCCCTGCGGCTCCGAGCATCGCCAGCCGTTCGGCCGAGCGCGATCGCGCACCGATCATGCCGACATAGCCCGCGCCATTGCGAAGCGCGTAAAGACAGCCGCCCAGATCGTGATGATCCTCGTGCGTGGCGCCGACGTAAGCGGTCCATGGATCGACACCGATCCGGGGCAGCACGTCGGCCGGCTCCTCGCGCAGATACGTGACGCCGGGGAAGGGGGGCGGGGTTTCGGGTCCGCCGGGGCGGAGCAGGATCGTCTCGAACTGCGCCTCGGCGCCCAGCCGGGCGAGCGCGAGCGCCCCGGGATCGCCGCCCGAGACGATCAACCGCCGCGGCGGATCGTATCGGCGACGGATCGCGAACGGCTCTTGCGCGAAGGCCAGGAGCGGTGCGTCTTCCGCGCCAATGATCGTGCGGCGAATGCCGTCGCTCGACCACAGGCACGGCCGCCGTGCACCAGTCGATGCGAGCAGCGCGGCGGCCGCGGTGTCGCCTGCATCGATCCGTTCGACGAACACATGGAGCGCGCCGCCGCAGCGCAAGCGGATGTCGATCCACGGGCTGCCCATCCCGTAATGCAGCCGCTGCGGAACGCCGCTCGCGAGCACCTCGTCGGCGTGCGAGGCGACATCGCCCTCGATACAGTCACCCGAGAAATAGCCGGTCGCCCGGTCTCCGTCGAACAGCATCTGCGCGCCCGGACCGCGCGGGGCACTGCCTTCCACGCGGTACAGCGTCGCAAGCGCGACAGTGCGCCCGGACGCCATCGCGGCGGCCAGCGCTGGGCGGATATCCTCTTCCCAACCGAAGATCGGCCAGTCCGCTCCCTCGATCATGGTGCTCATCTGGAGAGCGCCCGCCAGGCCGTCAATGCGAGCGCCTCGTCTGGAGAGAGCGTCAGTGACCCGTATGGGCGAGGAATTCGATGATCGCGGCCCGTTCCGACGGATCGGTGACCTGTATCACCATGCGCGTGCCGGGAACGAGTTGCTGCGGACCTGACAGGAACGTGCTCAGCGCGGCTTTCGACCAGACCAGTTTCGATGCCTTGAGCGCGGCGGAATAATTGAACGCGGTCGATGCGGCCTTGCGCCCGACCACGCCTGACAGATTGGGCGCGATCGACGCCGGCTGGCCGGGGGTCACCGTATGACACGCCTGGCAGCGCTGGCGAAACAGGGCGCCGCCATCGGGCGCTGCCTGCGCTAGAACCGGGCACAGAACAGCAAAGGTCAGCGCCGCGAGCGCGCCAATCGGGCGAAAAAGCATCAAGAACGGTTCCTCTGGTCAAGCCAAGCTGTGATACAGTCTGTATCTTAAGCGAGCAAGGTGCTGAACGGCGGGTTAAACCGGACCGGCCGCCAGCGTGCTGTCGCCCACCAGCGGTGCGATCACCATTCTGTGCAGGATCGCGGCAATGGCGCCGGCCTCATAGACTTCGTCTTGCGCGAGCCACCATGCGAGGAGATCGATCGTCGCCCCCGTTCCGAAAACCACGCCGAGATCCGCGGGTAGCCAGAACTGGGGGCGCGCGACGCTTTGGTCCAGCGCGCGGGCCTGCCGGATGAACTCCTCCCGCACGATCCCTGCTGCGCCGCCGGTGAGCAGCGCCGCCCACAGCTTGCGCTGCGCTGCGACGTACGTGCAGAGCGCGCGGGTCGATTCAAGACTGTTGATATCGTGAAGCAGCGGGATCGTGCGTGCCAGCAATCCCGCGATCTCCTCCGAAGCGACGTCCGCGAGAAGCGCTTCCTTGTCGGGATAATGGCGGAAGAACGTGGCATAGCCGGTGCCGGCGCGTGCGGTAATCGCGCGGATGGTGAGTTGGTCGAATGACTGTTCTTCGAGCAATTCGAGCAGAGCCCTGGACAGCGCGCCGCGCGATCGGATTTGTCGCGCGTCGCTGACGAGCTCCCTGGATTGACGAACCGGTTCTACACCCATTCTTGGGCGGTATCATCGGCGATGGCAGGTGTCGATGGTCGGGCTGCGGTCTTGGCGTTTGCAGATATCGCTATCCTGTAAGAGGATAACTGCACTAGCGCAGCCTTGGTTTCACAAGACCGCAACGTCGCTGTTTCACCTGATGGAGATCTGCCCCATGGCTAAGAAAAACCGCCCCGACTTCGGTTACAAGCTAGGGCGGATATTTGCATGGGCATTTCTACCGTCCGTACTGATATTTTATTTCTCGATTTCAAATCAAATATTCCCAGACGGACCGGACGGGGATTTCGATCGGGCGATACGATGCGTATTGTCGCCGACCGTCCAAACCGCGGGCTGGTCAACGGCTTCGATTATATCCTTCTGCGCAGTTGTCATCAGCGGACTGGGTTCTGCCTCGTCGGTTGTATTCGGATGGCCCAGGGAAAGACAATTCGCAGACGAGTCCCGCCTTAAAACAGAACAGCTGGAACAGCAGTGCGCGCTGCTCCGAGCGGAGATCGCCGGAAAAAGACAGCCGCAATTCTGATGGACGAGCGACGAACAGCCGAAGAAGCAATCGGCTGCGGCTAAGCCTCGATCCGGTCCGCATACAGGAGGCGGCCGGCCGAGAGGTGCCAGAGCGCCTCGTTGAATTCGTCAGGGCTCATCGCGAAGCAGCCTTCGCTTCGGCCGAGCTTGCCCCACTTGGTCACCATCTCGGGCGCGGCATACCACGCGGGGTGCATCACGATCATGCGCTCTAGCGCGTGCGAGTTGTCGGGATCGAACCCCATCAGCTTGATCGAGGTGCCGTATTTGCCCGTGTACCATTCACACGTCAGGTAAGCACCCCGCGAGGTCGCCTCGGATCCCACCTCGTTGGAAAACGTCTTCAACCAGCCGTTGTGCTCGGGATCCGAACCGCGGCCGTGCGCGACGTAGAATGAGCGTACCGTGCCGTTCTCCAGGTTGGCGAAGTGAAGCCTCGGCTGCGACGAAGGCAGCGCGAAGTCCGCGACGCCGACGATGTCGGTACGCCACAAGCGACCTTCGAGCCGCTGCTTCTGCTGCATCGCCGAGGCAAGCACGCGGCGCTGGTATTCGCTCGCGCTGATCACCGCGGCCGGAACCATGGGCGCGGGCGCCGCCGGAACCACCGGTGCAACGGGCGCGATCGCTGCCGGATCGATGCCGAGCACGCGCGACGGCAACATCGCCGTTGCGCCGGCCGCCAGCGCGCTTGTGATGAGTTCCCGTCGCTTCATGTCCCGGGACGATATAGCAGCAGTCTCGCGAATTCGCCATGGGGACCGCAAACGATGATGCGTACCATGATCACGCCCCGGCGCGCGTAGGCACCAACTCGCTGAATATCCTGGTGAATGCGGCCTTCAGCCGAGGACCGGGATTTCGACGTGTTCGGTCGGCCCATGCTGTATCCAGGCTTCGACGGCGGGCGCGATCGTGCCGCGCCATTTGCTGCCGTTGAAGATGCCGTAATGCCCCACGCCGGGGACGAGGAAGTATTGCTTGCGTGCCTCGGGCAGGTTGACCGCGAGGGTCAGTGCGGCGCGGGTCTGGCCGATGCCCGAGATGTCGTCGCACTCGCCCTCGATCGCCAGCAGCGCCGTCTCGGTGATCGCGCCGAGATCGATCCGCTTGCCGCGGTGGAAGAATTCGCCCTTGGGCAGCGCGTGCTTCTGGAACACCTGCTCGATCGTCTGGAGATAGAACTCCGAGGTCATGTCGGCGACCGAGCGGTATTCGTCGTAGAACGCCTTGGTCGTGTCGGCGCTGTCCTCGTCGCCGGTGACGAGGTGCTTGAACATGTCGATGTGGCTCTGGATATGCGAGCCTAGGTTCATCGACAGGAAGCCGGCAAGCTGCAGGAATCCCGGATAGACCGTGCGCCCCGCGCCCGGATAAGCGAGCGGTACGGTGGCGATGACATTGTTCTCGAACCAAGAGAGCGGGCGGTCCATGGCGACATCGTTGACTGCGGTGGGCGCCTCACGCGTGTCGATCGGCCCGCCCATCAGCGTCAGCGTCGCGGGCCGGCAGGGATTGCTGTCCGCTGCCATCATCGCGGTCGCGGCCAGCGCGGGCACCGAAGGCTGGCACACTGCCAGCATATGGGCACCGCCAGAGGCGTCCGGGCCGATGTGCTCGAGGAAGGCGATCAGGTAATCGATATAGTCGTCGAGATCGAACCGGCCGGCCGACGTCGGAACCAGCTTCGCGTCGGCCCAGTCGGTGATGTAGACCACCGAACGCTCGACCATCCGGGCGACGGTGCCGCGCAGCAGCGTTGCAAAGTGCCCGCTCATCGGCGCGACGATCAAGAGGCGCGGCGCATCCGCGCCCAGCCCGTCATGCGTAAAGCGCAGGAGGTTGCCGAACGGCTTTTCCAGCACTGTCGATTCCTCGACCGCATACTCCTCGCCGTCGACGACGACATGCTCGATCCCAAACGCAGGCTTGCCGCGCGGAGAGGCAGCGTGCGCGAACACCTCGAGCGCGGACGCGATCACTGGGCCAAGCCCGAAATAGCCCATCGGCAACGCGGGATTCGAGAGCATTTCCGAGCCGATCGAGGCCGCCGCGGCCGCACTGCCCAGGAACGAGCGCTGCAGCTCGTACGCGTTATAAAGCAACGGTGAGTCTCCTTGCGCCCCGACCCTTGCTTCGGGGGCATTGTAAATGGGCCTTTTCTGCATCTTTTGCAATGCAGCATCGTGAAGTTGCGCTGCACAACGCGGCGTACGGTAAATGGCTGCTCCGATCCCACTTCGTGAGGCCGCTTCCGTTCGCCCGGCAATGCTTCTAATGGCGCGCGATGGATCAGAACCCGGCTGAGTCTGCGGAAAGTCCGCTTCCTGCAAAGCAGCGCAAAAGCCTGCGCCCGCTGGCGATGGTCTGGCGTGCGGCGACCCGGTATCCGGGTCGTGTGGCCACCGCCGGCCTGGCTCTGATCGTCACCGCGTCGTCCACGCTGGCGATCCCGGCGGGCTTCAAGATGGTGATCGATCGCGGGTTCAGGTCAGGCGGCAATCCCGCGAATATCGGTGAATGGTTCGAGCTCCTGATGGTCGTCATCCTGATCCTCGCGATCGGGACGGCGGTGCGCTTTTATAGCGTCTCCTGGCTCGGCGAGCGGGTGGTCGCGGACATCCGGCTTGCGGTACAGCGCAACCTGCTGCGGCTGGAACCCAGTTTCTTCGAAGAGAACAGCCCGAAGGAGATTTCCTCGCGGATGACCGCGGACACCACGCTGATTGAGCAGGTCGTGGGCGCCACGGTTTCGATCGCGCTGCGCAACGCGATCATGGCGGTGGGGGGCACGATCTATCTTGTCGCGCTGGCGCCGCGGCTCAGCCTGATCCTGCTGATTGGCATCCCAACCGTGCTGATCCCGGTTATCTGGTTCGGGCGGCGGCTGCGCACGATGTCGCGCTCAAGCCTCGATCGGGTGGCCGACATCGGCGCGATGGTCACCGAGCAGCTCGCCGCGCTGCGTGTGGTGCAGGCGTTCAACCAGGAAGGCCGCGAGGCGGACCGGTTCACCGGCGCGGTCGAGCGTTCGTTCTCCACCGCGCGCAGCCGGATCGGCTTTCGCGCGGTGATGACCGGCGTGGTGATTTTCCTGATCTTCGGCGCGATCACGCTGCTGATGTGGCGCGGCGCGCTCGATGTCGAGAACGGCACGATGTCCGGGGGAACGATCGCGGCGTTCGTGTTCACCGGCGCGCTGGTCGCGGGCGCGTTCCAGTCGCTGAGCGAGAGCTACGGCGATCTGGTGCGCGGGGCAGGGGCTGCAAGCCGCCTGTCCGAACTGCTGCATGCGGTGCCCGAGATAAAGGCGCCCGCGCGCCCGACCGCGCTGCCGCAGCCGCCGCGCGGCCAGCTCAGTTTCGAGGGCGTGACGTTTCGGTATCCGACGCGCCTCGATACCCCGGCGCTGGCGGACTTCAGCCTGCACGTCGAGCCCGGCGAGACCGTGGCAATCGTCGGCCCCTCGGGCGCCGGCAAGTCCACGTTGTTCGGCCTTGCCGAGCGATTTTACGATCCGCAAGCCGGCACCGTGAAGCTCGACGGTGTGCCGCTGACGTCGGCGGATCCCTTCGAAATCCGCGACCGCATCGCGCTCGTCCCGCAGGAAGGCATCCTGTTCGCCGCCAGCGCGCGCGATAATCTGCGCTACGGCAACTGGGCCGCGAGCGACGAGGCGATCTGGGACGCCGCGCGCGCAGCCAACGCCGAGACGTTCCTGCGTGCGCTCCCGCAAGGCCTCGATACCTTCCTCGGCGAAGACGGCCAGCGCCTCTCAGGGGGCCAGCGCCAGCGCATCGCCATCGCCCGCGCGGTGCTGCGCGACGCACCGATCCTGTTGCTCGACGAAGCGACCAGCGCGCTTGATGCCGAGAGCGAGCGCCTCGTGCAGCAGGCGCTCGACCGGCTGATGGCGAACCGCACCACTTTGGTGATCGCGCATCGTCTCGCCACCGTCAGGCAGGCGAGCCGGATCGTGGTGCTCGATCATGGCCGGATCGTGGAGCAGGGCACGCATGACGTGCTCGCCGCGCAGGGCGGGCTTTACGCACGGCTGGCGTCGCTGCAGTTCGATGAGCGGAAGGCCGAAGTGGCGGGCTGACGCTCTCCCGTGAATACAATCACTTCCATCGTACCGGTACCAAGGCATGCGCTGGACGCGGCATTCTCGTTTGTGCTCGCCACCACAAGCATATGGCTTGGAAAGCCAAACAACCAAGAACGCCGCCAGGACGATCATATCGTGCTATATAGCACGATATGATCGTCCTGGCGGTTGCCCCGGCTCGGATCGATGCCTGAGCGTTACCCGGATGGCATTGGTGCAGTGTCGACGTTGGCATCACCCGGTCGGGACATCGCTGCCGAGGTTGGAGCCAACCCATTTGCGCCGATCGCCGGTTTTCCCGCCAACATTGTTGCACCGCAACTTGACTTGCCCACCGCGCGCGTCATTTCTCGCGCGGCATGACTCAGACCACGACCGCGATCATCCTCGGCATCGTCGAGGGACTCACCGAGTTCCTGCCGGTCTCCTCGACCGGGCACCTCATCCTTGCGACGAAGATCCTGGGCTTCGATGCCGATACCTGGAAGGTGTTCAACGTCGTTATTCAGCTCGGCGCGATCCTGGCTGTGGTGGTGCAGTTCTGGCGGACGTTCTGGGCGGTCGGATGGGGGCTGGTGAAGCTCGAACCTGTCAGCATCGCGTTCGTGCGCAACATCCTGATCGCATTCCTGCCCGCGGCGGTGATCGGGCTCATTCTCAAGAAAAAGATCGATATCCTGCTGGGTGAGCCAACGGTGGTAGCCTGGGCGCTGATCATCGGCGGGATCGCGATCCTGGTTATCGAGCGCGTGGCGAAAACCGGCGCTCCCACCGGCATTGCGCAGTTGCCCGCCAAGCAGGCGCTCGGTGTCGGGTTCTTCCAGTGCCTGGCGATGGTCCCGGGGGTCAGCCGCTCGGGTGCGACGATCATGGGCGCGATGCTGATGGGGATCGAGCGGCGCACCGCCGCCGAGTTCAGCTTCTTCCTCGCGATTCCGACAATGCTCGGAGCGACCGTACTGGATCTTTTCCAGAACCGCCATGAGCTGGCCGCCAACACTGGCCCGGTCGGCTGGAGCGAGATCGGAATCGGCTTCGTCGTCGCGTTCCTCGTGGCGCTGGTCGTGATCAAGGCGTTCATGGCCTTCGTGAGCAAATCGGGCTTCGGTCCGTTCGCGTGGTACCGCATCGTCGCAGGCATTGCCGCGCTCCTGCTGCTTTACCAGATCGTCTGATGGCGCGTCTCAAGCGCAAGGAATACGACAAGCTCCTGGAGCCGCTCCAGGAAGATCTTGTCGCGATGTCGCGCTGGGTCGCGCACAGCAAGGCGCGGATCGTTGTGCTGTTCGAGGGCCGCGACACCGCGGGCAAGGGCGGGGCGATCGGCGCGGTCGGCGGCGCGCTCAACCCGCGCCAGTGCCGCACCGTCGCACTGCCGGCACCGACTGCGCGCGAAACCGGTCAGTGGTATTTCCAGCGCTACGTCGCGCATCTGCCCGCGGCGGGCGAAATCGCGCTGTTCGACCGCAGCTGGTACAACCGCGCGGGGGTCGAGCAGGTGATGGACTTCGCCAGCGAGGACCAGGTCGCCAGCTTCCTCGAGCAGGTGCCGGTGTTCGAGAAGCTGCTGGTCGATGACGGCATCCTGTTGTTCAAGTATTGGCTCGCGTGCGACCAGAAGAAGCAGGAGGAGCGCCTCAAGGCGCGCCTCGACGATCCGCTCAAGCGCTGGAAGCTCTCGCCGGTCGACCTGGCCGCGCGGCACAAGTACGATGCCTATACCAAGGCGCGCGAGGCGATGCTGGTGGCGACGCACACGCCGTATGCGCCGTGGACGATCGTCGATTGCAACGACCAGCATCGCGGCCGGCTGACATTGGTGCGCAATTTTCTGGACCGGCTGCCGGACACCCGCGTCGATCCCGAGCCGCTCGACTTCAAGCCGCTCGGGCACAAGCCGCACAAGGAAAAGTACGGCATCCTCGAGCCAATCCCGGACTTTCCGCTCTAGGCGCTTCGATCGTCCCGCTGCGCCCCGCTTGACTTTCCCCGCGCTCTGAGCGAAGGGCCGCACCCTTGAAGGGCGGCGCGCTGGTGCCGCTCTTTGTCGTTTTTGATCAGGGCCGCGCTGGCGGCAGGAAGTTACAGGAACCCGCCATGGCGAAGCCCGCAACCGTCAAGATCCGGCTGGTCTCGACCGCCGACACCGGCTTCTTCTACGTCACCAAGAAGAACCCGCGCAACACCACCGAGAAGATGAGCTTCAACAAGTACGATCCCGTCGTGCGCAAGCACGTCGCGTTCAAGGAAGCCAAGATCAAGTAAGGTTCACAAGTGGTTCAATCCGCGGCCTCTAGCGGGACGCGCATGAACCGTTTGATGAAGACCTTCCGCCCGATCCTGCTGGGCGCCGCATTGGCGGCGCTCGGCACTCCCGTTTTGCCCTCGCTCCCGGCCAGCGCCGCGGTCCCCGCCAATGGCGAGGTCGATCGTGCCGTGGCTGCGCTGCGCGCGATCGCGACGCTGCGCGCGGACTTCGTGCAGACCAACGGCGATGGTCGCAGCGTCAGCGGCGTGCTCACCTTGAAGCGCCCGGGCCGCATCCGCTTCCAGTACGAAAAGAGCGCCAACTTCCTGATCGTCTCCGATGGCGCCGCGCTCAACGTGATCGATTACGACGTTGCGCAGGTTCAGCGCTGGCCGATCCGCAACAGTCCTCTGGGTGCGCTGCTCGATCCCTCGCGTGACATGGCGTCTTATGCTCGGCTCGTTCCCGATGCGGACCCCGACGTCACCACCATCCGCGTGCGCGATCCCAAACATCCCGAATATGGTGAGATCACGCTGGTCTTCGCGCGCGCCCCGGCCGCTCCCGGTGGGCTGGAATTGACCAGTTGGATCGCATTGGATTCGCAGAATCGGCGTACGGTGGTTCGGCTGTCGAACCAGCGCTACGGCATCCCGGTTTCAGAGGACACGTTCAGGTGGCGAGATCCTCGTCCCGCGACTCATCGCTGACTGCGAACAGCCTGCCGCAGGGCGGGGCAAGATTGCGACAAACAGCGACAATACTGTCTGCCCAGTTCACTTGGCAGACAGCCGGGAGTTCCTAAATACAAGTCATCGAGACGGTGCGAGGCAGGGTTTCCCCCCTGTTGCCCGAGCCTCCAATGCGCCGGTTCGATAGCGTGACGAACGCTCAAGGAACCCTCGTCCCAATGCCCCCGGGACGAGGGTTTTTCTTTGCCTGCTGAAACGGTGCTCTCCCGCCCTTTCGCGGCTGCTCAAAAGTCCCTACCTGCGCCTCCCATGGTCAAGATCGCCAGCTGGAACATCAACTCGGTCCGTCTGCGGATCGATCAGGTCGCGCGTTTTCTCACCGAGGAAGCGCCTGACGTGTTGTGCCTGCAGGAGATCAAGACCCAGGAAGCGACCTTCCCGCACGAAGCGTTCGAAGCGCTGGGCTACACGCATCGCGTGGTGCACGGCCAGAAGGGCTACCACGGTGTCGCGACCGTCAGCCGCATCCCGATCAAAGAGGCAAGCCGACGCGATTGGCAGGACAATGGCGAGGCGCGCCATGTCGGGGTTGAACTGCTCGGTCCCGGGCAGGGCCTGCTGGTGGAGAACGTTTACATTCCCGCCGGTGGGGACATCCCCGATCGCGCGCTCAATCCCAAATTCGGGCAGAAGCTCGATTTCCTCGAACGCATGGCGCGCTGGGCCGACGACCTCAAGCAGCCGACCTTGCTGGTAGGCGATTTCAACATCGCCCCGCTCGAATGCGACGTTTACAACCACAAGGCGCTGCTCAAGGTGGTGAGCCACACGCCGATCGAGATCGAGGCGCTCGGCCGGCTAGCCGACGCGCACGGCTGGGTCGATCTGGGGCGCAAGCACATCCCGGCGCCCGAGCGCAATTACAGCTGGTGGAGCTATCGCTCCTATTGGCGCGAGAAGGACCAGGGCCGGCGGCTCGACCACATGTGGGCCTCGCCCGAGGTCGCGGCGGCATCGCAGACGCACAGCTTCGTCGAGGCGACACGGCGCTGGGACCAGCCTTCGGACCATGTGCCGCTGGTAACGGAGTTCACGCTCTGAGCGACGGGTTGCCCAATACGCGGCGCGTGGCTCTGGCGATCGACGCGCTGCGCCATGGCTGGCCGATCCGTGTGGAGAAGGGTCCTCTGCTGCTTCCCGCCGAGACCGGTTTTGCGCCGGGCGTGCGTGCTGCACGGATGCTCATCTCCGCCGCTCGCGCGGCAACACTCAAGCTAGCCAACCAGCGCGAAGCGGCGGTCCCCGAGTCGCCAGTGTTGATCCGCGGGGCCGAGCCATTCGATCTCGACCTCGCGCGGGCGGTCGCCGATCCGGCGCTCGACTTGCTCCGTCCGTTCAAGGGGCCGTTCGCGGCCGAGCCGATTGGCGCTCCCGATGCCGCACGTGCGGCGATGGAACTTGCGCGATTGGCAGGGGTGCTACCGGCGTTCCTGGTCGATCCCGAACCGGCAGGCGAACCGCAGGTGGTCTCGCCCGCAGATCTGGCCGCATGGAAGGACCCGCTGCGCCTGATCGTGGCCACCCGCGCGCGCTTGCCGATCGCCGCGAGCGAGGACGCCGAGATCGTCGCCTTCCGCAGTGCCGACGACATGCGCGAGCACGTCGCGATCGTGATCGGCCGCCAGACCGGCGACCGCGCGCCGCTGGTGCGGCTGCACTCGGAATGCCTGACCGGTGACGTGCTCGGCAGCCTCAAGTGCGACTGCGGTCCGCAACTCGATGCCGCGCTCGCCGCGATGGCCGAGGAGGCCCGCGAGAACGGTGGTTGGGGCGTGCTGCTCTACTTGCGCCAGGAGGGCCGCGGCATCGGACTGATCAACAAGCTGCGCGCGTATCGCCTGCAGGATCAGGGCTTCGATACGGTCGATGCGAACAACCGGCTTGGACTGCCCACCGAGGCGCGCGACTTCCCCGTCGCGGCGCGAATGCTGGGACTGCTCGGTGTGCGCTGGCTACGGCTGATGACCAACAACCCGGAGAAGGTAGCCGCGCTGGAAGCGGAGGGTGTGACGGTGATCGAACGCGTTCCGCATCAACTTCCGCCCAATCCGCACAATGTGCGATATCTCGAGACGAAACGCGATCGCGCGGGCCATCTGCTTTAGTCGCGAGCAGCCCTTGCATCGCAGCTGCTGATTTCCTAGATCAACCTTGCGGGCCGGGCCCCTCTGGCGCGGCGCACTCGATCTTCGGACGATGCGCCTCGTGATGTCGGACCGCATCGGATTGTTCCGATGCCGGGTCCGGGTCATTCCCATAGCCCAGCTTCCGGCTTCGGTATGTCCGATCGAACCAAACTCCTGTTCGAAGGGACTACCATGATGTCTGAGCTCTATTTCAAGCTGCTCGAACGCCACCAGAAGCTCGATGAGCGCTTGCGCACGCTGTTGCGCCGCCCGTTCGTCGATCCGCTGGAGGTCGCGCGGCTCAAGAAGCTGAAGCTTGCGATCAAGGATCGCCTCGCGAAGCGGCGTTTTACGGCCGCGCAGGCCTGACGAGGAGATAGGGGCCGGGACGGCTTCCCCCCATGCCGATCCGCCCCTAAGGGCTGCGTCCAATGTCGGATGCAGCCCTTTCTTCTCCGCAGCCTCGCGAAGGCTGGCGAGCGCGCCACCTCGCGGCGTTGATCGGCGCGAACGTCGCGTTGGCACTCGGACCGTGGTCGGTGCGGTTGGCGGATTGCGGGCCGATCTCGGCGGGGTTCTGGCGATTGCTACTGCCGCTGCCGCTGTTGTTCGGGCTTGCCGCTGCGAACCGGCAGAAGCTTACGGGCCTGCCGATCCGCACGGTCCTTGCGTTGACTGTCGCGGGACTGGCGTTTGCGGCCGACCTGGCAAGTTGGCACATGGGCATCGGGCTGACCCGGCTCGGCAATGCCACGGTGTTCGGCAACGCGGGCAGCTTCATCGTCATGATCTGGGGCATCGCCGTCCTGCGCCGCTGGCCTCACCGCGCCGAGACGCTGGCGATCGCCGCAGCGGTTGCGGGCGCGGCGATCCTGCTGGGCCGAAGCATCGAGATTGGCGCGAGCACGCTCACCGGTGACCTGTTCTGCCTGCTCGCAGGTTTGTTCTACGCGGTCTACATCATCATTCTGCAGGACGCCCGCGCGCGGCTGGGCAACTGGGCGCTGCTCGCTTGGGCGAGCCTGCTGGGACTGCCGCTTCTGCTGATCGCGGCGCAGCTTCATGCTGAACCGTTCTGGCCGACGCGCTGGTGGCCGCTCATCGCGCTCGCACTCGGCAGTCAGGTGATCGGCCAGGGCCTGCTGGTGTTCTCCTTGCGGAATTTCTCGCCGCTGGTGGTCGGCGTGTCGATGCTGACCCAGCCGGCCATCGCGATCCTGATCGGGCACTACGTCTTCGCCGAGACGCTGGGGCCATGGGACGCGCTGGGCATGGCGCTGGTTGCCGCGGCGCTGGTGCTGGCGAGGGCGGGGGACAAGCCGGCGGCAGTAGCGCCCGAGATCGTTTAGGCGGTCAGCGCCCGCCCAAATCTCCCTTGCCGATAGTCCCGCTCGCCATCGTCAGCATCGCATCCAGGCTCTTTTTGGCCGCGAGCCGCAAACCTTCCTCGATCTCGATCCGCGGCTCCAGGTCGCGCAGCGCGATGTAGAGCTTTTCCATCGTGTTGAGCGCCATGTACGGGCAGACGTTGCAGTTGCAGTTCCCGTCCGCGCCAGGCGCGCCGATGAAGGTCTTGTCTGGCAAGGCGAGCTGCATCTGGTGGATGATGTGCGGCTCGGTCGCGACGATCAGCGTCTGGGTGTTGGTGGTTCTGGCGTACTGCAGGATGCCGCTGGTCGAACCGACGTAGTCCGCGTGGTCGATGATGTGCGGCGGGCATTCGGGATGCGCTGCGATCGACGCCTCCGGATGCTGCGCCTTGAGCTTGAGCAGCTCGGTTTCGCTGAACGCCTCGTGGACGATGCACACCCCGGGCCACAGCAGCATCTCGCGGTCGAACTTGCGGTTGAGGTATCCGCCCAGGTGCCGGTCGGGACCGAAGATGATCGGCTGGTCACGCGGAATCTGCGCGAGGATCGTCTCGGCGCTCGATGACGTGACGATCACGTCGCTGAGCGCCTTCACCTCGGTGGAGCAGTTGATGTAGGTCAGCGCGATGTGATCGGGATGCGCTGCGCGGAACGCCTTGAACGCGTCGGGCGGGCACGAATCCTCGAGGCTGCAGCCCGCGTCCATGTCGGGCAGGACCACGATCTTGTTCGGCGAGAGGATCTTGGCGGTCTCGGCCATGAATTTGACGCCGCAGAACGCAATGACCTCTGCGTCGGTGTCGGCGGCCTTCTTCGAAAGCTCAAGCGAATCGCCGACGAAATCGGCGAGGTCCTGAAGTTCGGGCTTTTGATAATAGTGCGCTAGTATCACCGCATTGCGCTCCTTGCGCAGGCGGTCGATCTCGGCGCGCAGGTCGAGCCCGGCGAGGTTGGTGGGCTGGAAAGACATTTTTGCGTTTATTCCCCGGGGGCGTTCGGCGCCTATCTAGGAACCGGAGCGCGCGGACCCAAGCGGAAATGCGTGCGCGGGTCAGCCGCCTGCGATCCGGGCCGCGAGCGCGATCACCGGCGCAGTGCGCGAAAGCAGCTCGATCAGCAGCAGCGCGCCGCCGATTGCGGCGAAGCAGGTGATCGTCGCGGGATGGATGTGGCCCAGCGTGCGGCGATCGTGCCGGGCGATGATCCACAGCACGGCGAGCTCGACGCCCGTCATCGCCAGCCCGCCCCACGGCATGATCAGCGGCATCGGCAGCGTGCGGCCGAGCGCGGGGCCCATGATCGAGATGGTGGAACCGACGATCAGCCGGCGATGCCACTCGGTCTGGCGGCGCAACAGGATGGCGCTCGCCACCAGCGCCGCGAACACGATCAGCCCGAT
>CAJCHR010000308.1 GCA_903970225.1 Actinobacteria bacterium 21-64-8
CTTTCCAGTCGGCCCCCAGGCAACGGTGCCCGGAATCCAGCCTTTGCCGGGATCGAGCGGAAACGACGAGCCGACGCCTGGGATGAGCCCGCCGTAAAAAAGCTGGATGCCCGCGAGCGATTCGTTGTGGTGGATCACCTCGACCAGTTCACGGTGGCTGATGATGTAGGTATCGTCGTAGATGCCGAGCATCCGCTCGTTGATGAGTCCGTCCCAACGCACGTTGGTGGCGCCCACGCAGACCGCGCCGAATCCCCCCCGCGCCAACGCTTCGTATGCGCCCACGGCCTGCTGCGTCACGTAGCCCTTGGCATCCGACATGTTCATGGTCGTGGGCGCGTGTACCATGCGGTTCTTGAAGATGAGCCGCTCGGTCTTGAGGGGCTGCAACAGCGGATCGTTGTTCACGAAAAACTCCTAAGGGAAAGTCTCAAGGTCCAATGGCGGCCATCGGATCGGAAGCTCTGAAATTGTGTCATTCAGGCTTTTTCGAGGATGTGAACCGCCGAGGCGGAGACCGACGCAAAGCCGAGCACATGCGCCAGTCCGACCCGCGCACCGGGAACCTGGCGTTCACCCGCCTCGCCACGCAGATGGTAGACAAGCTCCACAACATTCGCGATTCCGGTCGCGCCGATCGGATGACCTTTCGCCAGGAGTCCGCCCGACATGTTGACCGGGAGCCGCCCGCCAAGCGTTGTCTCGCCGTTGTCGATCAGCCGCCCTGCCTCGCCTTCGGCGCACAAGCCGAGGTTTTCGTAATGGAGGATCTCGGCGGTCGCGAAGCAATCATGAAGTTCGACGAGGTCGAGATCGTCGGGACCCATGCCGGCCATCTCGTAGGCTTTGGCCACTGCCAGACGGGTCACCGAATTGGGATCGAACATCTCGGGGCTACGCGCCTCGAAAGGATCGGAAACCAGGGCCGAGCCGCGGATCCAGACGGCACGGCCTAGGCCGAGCTGCCGCGCCTTCTTCTCGGAGACGACCACAACCGCTGCAGCGCCATCGACGTTGGGCGAGCACATCAGCTTGGTGAGCGGATAAGCGATCATTTCGCTGGCCAGCACCTCTTCGAGAGGCGTTTCGATGCGGTAGGCCGCCTTCGGGTTCATCGTCGCATGATGGTGATTTTTCACAGCGACCTTCGCGAACTGCTCGATCGTCGTGCCATACTTGTTGGCGTGGATCATGCCGGCTTCGGCGAAGATCGAAGGCGGCGCGACCGAGCCGAACAGGCCTTCGGGCGGCGGACCATCGGTCAGCGGGCCGCCCATCAAGCCGCGCGGGTTCTTCTCGGCTCCGAGCGCGAGGACCACGTCGTACTCACCGCTTTTGACCGCGAGGATCGCCTGGCGCAGCGCGGTCGCCCCGGCTGCACAGGCGTTCGAGACGTTCACGCACATCGCGCCGGTTTGCCCGATCAGCTGAAGCACTCTTTGCGCGACCATCGAGGCCGAATTGAACGTCGATCCAGCATAGACCGCCTCGACGTCGCGGATCGACAAACCGGCGTCGTCGAGCGCCAGCAGCGCGGCGTCGGCCCCGAGCTGGAAAGGCGACCGGTCCGGGTACCGGCCGAACCTGGTCATTTCGGCACCGACAATGGCTACCGCGTTCACTGGCCGTCTCCCCTGGGTTCAAAGTGGAACCCGACATATGGATTGCCCTCGCTGTCGCGAGCACCGCCCGCGTCATCGAACACGACGGCGACCGGCAAGCCCACGCACAGTGCCGCGGAGTGCACGTCACGCAAGGTTCCCTTCAGCGTCATGCCTCCGTCGAGATCGACGATGGCTGAAACGAACGGGACGGCGATGCCGGGATAGCTGCGGTGGATGATAGCCCAGCTGAAGACTTTGCCCGTCCGCGCCACGAGGAACGGATCGAGAGCCGTGCGGCTGCCGCACGCTCTGCAGGCCATTGTGGCCTCGGGAAAAATTGCCTCACAATCGCTGCAGCGGGCACCTTCAAGGCGAGGCGAGCCGTCCGCACCGAGTCTGATGGCCTTATGACCTGGCCTCGCTTTCGCCTCCGTGTGCGTCGTCAAACCAATGCTCCTGCGGGCCCAGTCGCTCTTCCGCTCGCCGCTGGCGAGAGGAGGCCACCTTCGGCCTCAATAATCAATGACACGCTGCTATTGCAATAGGTCGGGCAGTTGATAGGGAGGCCGCAGTGACGATGCAAGCGGCGCTTTGATCGCAGCGGGCCAGCCCACGCGATCGGCGGCTCTCTAACGGGAGCACGCTGGCCAAACGACTGTACCAGAAGGCGAAAGCGAGCGGATGACGAGCCAGACCGACCAGCAGACCCTGACCGAGCTCGTGAGCGATCGCGCTGCGCTGCTCAAGCGCCTCGAAAGCGCGGATACCTCTCCGCTGCTGATGGTTCTCGTGCACCTCGGCGGCGATCCCGCCTGGCTCGGGCGAATCGCTCCGCACATCAAGGGGCCGTGGAGCTTCCACGACGAGACACCCGAAACGCTCAAGGCCGAGCTGCGCACTGCTGTCGCAGACGTCCTTGAAGGTTATGCCGCTTCGGGCCATCCGCTTCCGCTCACGCCGCCGAAGGAGCTGCTGCCCGCGATGCTCAACGCCTGCACCGGCCAGGTCGTGCCGCCCGAATACTATCCGCTCGCGCTCGAGGAACTCGACCTGGCGCAGGTTGATCCCAAGACGGTGAAGTGGCGTAAGGAGCCCGATGCCAAGGCGCTGTCCGACTTCAAGGTTCTGGTCATCGGTGCGGGCTTCTCGGGCGTCGCGCTCGGCATCAAGCTCAAGCAGGCCGGCATCGAACATGTCATCATCGAGAAGAACGACGAAGTCGGCGGCACCTGGTACGAGAACACTTATCCGGGCATCGGCGTCGACACCGCCAACCACTTCTACTCTTACTCGTTCGCGATCAACGACGACTGGAATCACTTCTTCGCCAAGGGCCCTGAGATCGAGGCCTATATCAAGCGCAATGCGGACATCAACGGGATCCGCGAGAACATCCGCTTCGAGGAAGAAGTGGATTCGGCTGTCTGGGACGAGACCGCGCTGATCTGGAACGTCGAGATCCGCCGCGCCGATGGCAGCACTTACCACACCAGCGCCAACGCGTTGGTCAGCGCGGTGGGCCAGCTCAACCGTCCGCAGCTGCCCAATATCGAAGGCCTCGACAGTTTCGGCGGACCCGCCTTCCACAGCGCACGCTGGGATCATTCGGTCGACATCACCGGCAAGAAGGTGGCGATGATCGGCACCGGCGCTTCGGGCATGCAGATCGCGCCGTCGATCGCGCCTGTCGTCGGCGAATTGACGATCTTCCAGCGCTCGGCGCACTGGGCGATGCACAACCCGCTCTACTTCGAGAAGGTGTCCGACGCGAAGAAATGGGTACTCAAGAACATCCCGTTCTATGCCAAGTGGTTCCGCTTCCAGCTGTTCTGGTCGTCATCCGATACGTTCCACGACAAGCTGCGCATCGATCCCAATTGGGGCGACAGCGCGCGCTCGCTCAACGCCGATAACGCCGAAGTGCGCAAGCAGCTCGAGGCGCACATCGCCAAAGAGGTGAACTACGACCCCGAGCTGATCCGCAAGGCGACGCCGGACTTTCCGCCCTACGGCAAGCGCATGCTGCGCGACAATCACTGGTACCGGATGCTGGTCCGCCCCAACGTCGAGCTGGTCGACCTGGGGATCGACCACATCGAGCCGGGCGTGATCGTCGACAAGGGCGGAAACCGTCACGAAGCCGACGTGATCGTGATGGCGACCGGCTTCCAGGCACGGCGCTTGCTCTGGCCGATGAACATCGTTGGCCGCGACGGCGCGACGATCCGCGAGCGCTGGGGCGAGGACGACCCACGCGCGCACCTGGGCATCACCGTGCCAGAGTTCCCGAACTTCTTCGTGATCTACGGACCGAACACCAATCTCGCGCACGGCGGCAGCGCGGTGTTCCACTCCGAGTGCCAGATCCGCTACATCATGCAGGCGCTGCGCGAGCTGATCGAGACCGGGCAGGACGCGCTCGAAGTGAAGCCCGAGCCGTTCTGGGATTACCAGGACAAGGTCGACGCCGCGCACCGCGGCATGGTCTGGTCGCACCCGGGCGTCACCAGCTGGTACAAGAACAAGGACGGACGCGTCACCGCCAACTCGCCGTGGCGCCTGGTCGATTATCGAAACCTGACCGAAACTTTCAATCCGGAGGAATACGCGTTCACCTCGCGCGCAGACGTCAAGGCGAAGGAGCATACCGCGTGAGCCTTGCTCCCCTGCTCAAGCCGCGCTCGATCGCAATCGTCGGTGCATCGGACAACATCAAGCGGATCGGCGGCGTGCCGCTCGAACTGCTCAGGCGCGCCGGGTTCGAGCGGGTTTATCCCGTCAACCCAAAGAACGAGACCGTGCAGGGGCTGAAGGCCTATGCCGATATCGAGAGCGTTCCCGAAGTCGTCGATCTGGTCATCGTCGCGCTGTCGGCCGAGGCAACGCTGCCGCTGCTCGAACGCTGCCACAAGCTCGGGATCAAGGCCGCGCTGGTCTATGCGGCCGGCTATGCCGAGACGAACGAGCCCGAAGGGCAGCAGCGTCAGGACGATCTGATCGCTTTCGCCGCGGCGAGCGGAATGAAGGTCGCCGGCCCTAACTGCATGGGCAACGCCAACTTCACGGACGCGATCTTCACCACTTTCGGCCAGTCGTTCCAGCCTGGTGAGCAGGCGGGCCACACCGCGCTGCTCACCCAGAGCGGCAACATGTGCGCGACCGTGTTCCGCTCGGCCAAGCGCGCGGGCGTGACTTTCAGCCACGTGATCAACACCGGCAACGAGGCCGCTGTCGAGTTCAGCGACTACCTCGATTTCCTCGCCGATGACGCCGCGACCAGTTCGGCAGTCTGTTATATCGAGGAGCTGCGCAACGGCGAGGCGTTCCTCAAGGCCGCGGCCAAGTTCCGCAAGGCGGGCAAGTTGCTCGCGGTGTTCAAGGTCGGCGCCAGCGAGAAGGGTGCCGAGGCGACCCGTTCGCACACTGCCGCCCTTGCCGGTGATACCGCCGCTTATGATGCTGCGTTTGCCCGTGCCGGCATTGCCCGCGCTCGCGAATTGAGCGGCCTCGCCGACCTCGCCTATCTTCACCCGTTCGGCGCCAAGATCTGTGGCAGCGCCTGCGCGATCCTCAGCGTCTCGGGCGCAGCGGGCGCGATCCTGTCCGATGCGCTGGCGCTAAGCGGCGGCGACGTACCGACGCTGCCAGAGAACGTGCAGACGGCCCTTCGCGCGCAGATTCCCGCCTTCGGCATGGTCGCCAACCCGGTCGACCTGACCGGCAATCTCGTCAACGGCAGCGACTTCGTGTTCGAGGCGATCACCCTCGCGCTCAGTCCCGACGATATCGACGTGCTGCTGCTCTATCTTCCGGGTAACTTCCTCGAGCAGGCGCTCGAGCAGGTCGAGCGCGCGGCGGTGGCGAGCAGCAAGGCGATCGTGGTGATCGACACGTTCGCGCTCGCCGATCGCGAGCGACTGAACGCCGCTGGCATTGCTTACTTCGACGATTTCGACCGCGCAGCGCGTGCGGTAGCGGCATATGGAAACTGGAAGAAGATCGCGCCGGCGCAGATGTCATCGGTGGCATCGTCGGTCAGCTGGCCCGAGATCGATGCGGACCGCGAGGCATTGTCCGAGACCGAGGGCAAGGACGCGCTCGCGCTGTTCGGCGTCCCGGTCGTCACCGATCGGCTGGTCAACAGCGAGGCCGAAGCACGCAAGGTCGCCGACGAGATTGGCTATCCGCTCGTGCTAAAGCTCGTCAGCCCCGACGTCGCGCACAAGACCGAGTACGGTTTGATCCGCCTCAGCCTCAAGAGCGCTGACGCCGTTGCCAGCGCATACAACGAGGTCATGGCGACCGCGCAGGCGCTGCCGAACGTGCACATCGAAGGCGTAACGCTCGAGCCGATGCTCGCGGGCGGCATTGAGATCCTGGCCGGCGTGACGCGCGATCCGGTGTTCGGCTGGATGCTCACGGTGGGCCTGGGCGGCGTGTGGACCGAGCTGATGAAGGACGTGTGTCACAGCCTGCTGCCCGTAGACGCGGCCGGCGCCGAGGCGATGCTGCGCAGCCTCAAGGGCTTCCGCCTGCTCGACGGTTATCGCGGCGCGCCTAAGGCCGACGTTCTCGCCGCCGCGACGGCGATTGCCGCGCTGTGCGAGGCGGTTCAGGCTGGCGGCGAGCGCCTGCGTGAAGTCGAGGTCAACCCGTTGCTGGTGCTCGAACAGGGCAAGGGCGCGGTCGCCGTCGACGCGCTCGTGCTGCTCAAGGCGCGGGCGCCGGTGGAGGAAGTGCATGTCTGATCTGGTCGAACCGCAAAAGGTCGACATCACCTATGAGACCGAGGAACCGATCCTTTACGAGGTGATCGGCAAGGTCGCGTGGCTGACGATGAACCGGCCCGGCTTCAACAACGCTCAGAACGGCCAGATGACCTACGCGTTGGACGATGCGCTCAACCGCGCGGTCAACGACGACGCCGTCGGCTGTATCGTGCTCGCCGGCACGGGTAAGCACTTCTCGGCAGGTCACGACATCGGCACGCCGGGCCGCGACCTGCATTTCGAGTTCGACAAGCGGCTGATGCTGCCCGGGCACACCAACAAGCCCGCCGCCGAGCTGCTCTATGTCCGCGAGCAGGAGCAGTACCTCGGCATGTGCCGTCGCTGGCGCGACGTGCCAAAGCCGACGATCGCGATGGTCCAGGGCGCCTGCGTCGCGGGCGGGCTTATGCTCGCGTGGGTCTGCGACCTGATCGTCGCATCCGAGGACGCGTTCTTCCAGGATCCGGTGAACCCGCTGATGGGCATCCCGGGCGTCGAGTATTTCGCGCACGCCTTCGAACTGCCTCCGCGCGTCGCCAAGGAATTCCTGCTGCTGGGCGAGCGGATGAGCGCGCAGCGCGCCTACAATTTCGGCATGGTCAACAAGATCGTTCCCCGCGACGACTTGCGCGTCACGGTCACCGCCTGGGCCGACAAGCTGGCCGGCCAGGGACGGCTCGGCAACTGGCTGACCAAGCAGGCGGTCAACCAGGTCGAGGAACTGCGCGGCAAACGCACGGCGATGGATACGGTGTTCCACATGCACCACTTCGCGCACGCCCAGAACGACCTCGTCACAGGTAGCGCGATCGGCGGCGTGGACGGCAAGTCCGCCGCGGCAGCGAATAAGAAAGATGCGGGCGAAACACCCTCGGGCAAGAAGAACGCTGGCGACGCATGAACCTCGAATACACCGACGAGCAGCGCGCCTTCCGCCAGGACGTGCGCAGCTGGATGGAAGCCAACGTGCCTTCCCAGCCCCTGCCCTCGTTCGATCTGACGCGGGAAGGCTTCGAGGCGCACCGCGACTGGGAGCGCAAGCTCAACGAAGGTCGCTGGGGCATGGTCACCTGGCCCGAGGAACTCGGCGGGCGCGGCCTCGATCTGATCCGCTGGCTGATCTTCGAGGAAGAGTACTTCCGCGCCAATGCGCCGACCCGGGTCAACCAGAACGGCATCTTCCTGCTCGGCCCGACGATGATGGAGTTCGGCACCGACGAGCAGAAGAAACGCTTCCTGCCTTCGATGGCCGCTGGCGACATCGTCTGGGCGCAGGCTTGGTCGGAACCGGGCGCGGGTAGTGACCTTGCCGGCGTGCGCTCGACGGCGGAACGTGACGGCGACACGTATGTGCTGAACGGCCAGAAGATCTGGTCGAGCCGCGCGACCTTCGCCGACTGGGCTTTCGGGCTGTTCCGCGCACCCGGTAGCGAGCGGCACAAGGGGATGAGCCTCGTTCTTTTCCCGCTCGATGCGCCGGGAGTCACCGTCCGCCCGATCGAGCGGATGGACGGCGAGAAAGTGTTCGCCGAGATCTTCCTCGACAATGTGCGCGTGCCTGTTGCCAACCGGCTCGGCGACGAAGGCCAGGGCTGGCACGTCTGCATGGCGACCGCCGGGTTCGAGCGCGGCTTGCTGCTGCGATCGCCTGCCCGTTACCAGGAGGCGGTGCGCAAGCTGATCGCGCTGTATCAGGCGCGCAAGGACGACCTGCCCGCATCGATCGGCGAGCGGGTCGCCAGGAGCTGGATGGCGGCGGATGCCTATGCGCTGACCATTTACGCAATGGCGTCGCGTCTGGCCGCCGGCGGCACGATCGGCCCCGAGGCATCGACCAACAAGATCTTCTGGTCCGAGCTCGACATCGCGCTCGCCCAGACGGCGATCGACATCCTGGGTGACGAGGCGGAACTGCTTCATCCCGCCGAAGCCGCCGCCGTGGGCGTCGAGGACTGGCTCGGTTATTACATCTTCGCGCTGGCCGGGCCGATCTATGCCGGGTCCAACGAAATCCAGCGCAACATCATCGCCGAGCGCATGCTCGGCATGCCGAGAGCCTGATTGATGTATTTTGCTTTCACCGAGGACCAGCTGGCGATCACCGACGCCGCACGCACGATGCTGCTCGAGGCGTGCACCGCGGCGGACCTGCGCAAGCTGCTCGAAACCGGCAAGACGCACGACGATGCGCGCTGGAGCACGATCGTCGAGATGGGTCTGCTCGGCATTTTGGCTCCCGAGGACTTGGGCGGCCTCGGCATGGGGCCGACCGATCTCGTCGGCATCGCCGAAGCGGCGGGCTACGTCGGCTTGCCCGAGCCGCTGGTCGAACTGGCCGGTGTTGCGATCCCCCTGCTCGCCTCGCTTGAGGACAACAAGGGCTGGCTGGAGCGCGCGCTCGGCGGCGAGTACGTTGCGGTTGGCCACCCGATCAACCGGTTCGTGATCGATGCCGACCGGGCCGGCGCGCTGCTGCTCGCGGATGGCGGCGCGGTGCATCTAGTTCCGGCAGAGGCGGTGACGCTCGTGCGTCACGATAGCTTCGACGACTTCCGCCGGCTGTTCACGATCGACTGGACGCCCTCGGCCGACACCCTAGTCGCCGCCAGCTGGGGCCAGACCGCGGAGCGCGGCGCCCTGTTCGCCGCGGCGCAGTTGGTTGGCCTCGGCCAGCGCTGTATCGATCTGGCGGTCGCCTATGCCAAGGACCGGACGCAATTCGGCAAGCCGATCGGCAGCTACCAGGCGGTAAAGCATCTCATCGCTAATGCCCAGGTGCAGATCGAGTTCGCGCGTCCCGTGGTCCACGCCGCCGCTGCCGAACTCGCGCTGAATAACGAGGCGTCGAAAGCCCGCGGCGCGCACGCCAAGATCGCCGCGAGCGAAGCCGCGGACCTCGCCGCGCGCACCGCGGTGCAGGTCTTCGGCGCGATGGGCATGACCCGCGAGGCGGACGTGCATGTCTTCCTCAAGCGCGTGATGGGCCTGCGTACCAGTTGGGGCACGTCGTTCCGGCACCTCGCCACCGTGCTCGATCGGATCACGAGCGAGCGCACAGGGCCTGACGCGACCTTCGCCGCCGAGTTGGCGCACTGACCGTGCCGGACCAACCGGCTGCGCTCAGCCTCGGCCGGATCGGCATCTGGTCGGCCGAGTTGCGCCATGGCGAGCCCGCGCAGATCTCCGATGCCGCCGCCGAGCTCGAGGCGCTGGGCTACGGTGCGCTGTGGGTGCCGGGTGAGATCTCAGCGAACATGTTGGGTGATCTCGACCGGCTCCTCGCGGCGACGCGATCGATCGCAATCGCCAGCGGTATTCTCAACATTTGGCTCGATCCGTCCGACGAGGTCGGCGCGTGGTATCGCGGGCTGCCAGCCGATCAGGCGGCGCGGTTCCTGCTCGGCCTCGGCGTCAGCCATTCGCTGGCGATCGGCGAAGCGTATCGCAAGCCGCTGACCGCGATGCGTGAGTATCTCGATCGGCTCGCCGAGGAACGCGTTCCGGCATCGCGCATATGCCTGGCCGCTCTGGGTCCCAAGATGATCTCGCTCGCGCGCGACCGGACCGTCGGCGCGCATCCCTACCTCGTCACGCCGCAGCACACCGCGCAGGCCCGCGAAGCACTTGGTAAGGGTCCGCTTCTGGCGCCCGAACAAGGCGTCGTGCTCGTGGCCGATCCCGCCGCCGCGCGCGAACTCGCGCGGCCTTACGTGCGCGGCTACGGCGCTCTGGAGAATTACGCGAACAGCTGGCGCCGGCTTGGCTTCACCGACGAGGACATCGCGACCTGTAGCGACCGACTGGTCGACGCGCTGTTTGCGTGCGGCGACATCGAGGTGGCCGCGGCGCGCGTGAACGCGCACCTGGCGGCGGGGGCGGATCACGTCTGCCTGCAAGTCGTGGTCCCGCGTACCGGCAGCCCCAACTTCGCGGCACTGCTGCCCGCCTGGCGGGAACTGGCGACGCTGATCTGATCCTCGGGGCGGCGGACGACTGACGGCCCACCGCCCCCCGGGCTCACATCCTCAGAACTGGTTGCCCGCGTTCGCCGCGTGCTTGGCTGCGAGATATCCGAACACGAACGATGGCCCGACGCTCGATCCTGCGCCGGGGTAGAAACGTCCCATGACCGAAGCGGTGCTGGTGCCCGTGGCGTAGAGCCCGGGGATCGGCGTGCCGTCCTCACGCAGCACGCGTGCGTTCACGTCGGTGACCACACCGCCATAGGTCCCGACATCCCCGGGCCAGACCTTTGCCGCATAGAACGGCGCCTGATCGATCGTCCCGAGTGTGTGCGAGGGCTTGTGGTAATGATCACCCAGCCAGTTGTCATAGGCCCGCGCGCCGCGCTTGAACTCGTCGTCCTTGCCCGCGCGAGCAGCGGCGTTGAAGCGATCGACCGACGCCTTGAGCACGGCAGGGTCCATATCGATCTTCTTCGCAAGGTCCTCGATCGTGTCGGCTTTGACGAGGAATCCCGAATCGTACCACTGCTGCGGCTTTTTGGTTCCCGGCATGGTCCCGCAGAACATGTACTTCTTCATGCTCTGCTCGTCCTGAATCCACCAACTCGGCACTGCAGGAACGGTCTCGTTGCGCGTGAGCTGGTTCTGGCAGAACGCCATGTAGGAGCCGCCCTCGTTCATGTAGCGCACGCCTGATTGGTCGACGACGATCGAGTGCGGCTTGGCATAATTCATCTGGCCGCTGACGACACCGAGCGAAACGCCCTGGCCGTTGGTATTCTCGTGGCCCGGCGGGATCGTCATCTGGTTGCCCACGCGCTCGTTCATCTGCGCGAGCGCTGCGCCCATGTCTTCCATCGTGCGAATCATCTCGCCGGTGTCGCCCGGCGTGGTCGCGGTGTAGAGAACGGAGGTGCCGGGGATGTACTTGTCGCGCATCTCCTGGTTCTGCGCGAAGCCGCCCGCGTTGACGAGCACGCCCAGCCGCGCGCCGATGCGCCGCTCGATCCCGCCCGTTTCAGTCACCACGCCCTTGACCGCGCCGCCATCCATGATGAAGCCCTTGACCCCGCTGTCGACCCGCAGATCGACGCTCGCCTTGAGCGCAGCCTGCAACATCCGGCCCTGCAGCGCGCCGCCTGCGGTGGTCCACGCCTTGCCGGTTACCTTGGCGGCGGCCGCGCGCAGCCCAACCCTCAGCATCGCCATCTTCCCGGTCCACGATGACTTGAACGTCGAAATCTCAAAGCCCTCGCTGTGATAGGCGGGGACCGTCATGAAATTGGGGCGCAGCTTGTCCTTCCACGCGCCAAGCTCGTTGGTATCGAACAGATCTGCGAGCACTGTGCGGCCGGGCACCGAACCGCCGGGGCGATCGTCGTAATAGTCAGGCCATGACGGGGCGCGGCGCAGCTTGATGCCCTGCTGAACCAGGAAATCGATCACCTTGGGCGCTTCTGTGACATAGGCACGGCGACGCTCGAGCGTGGTACCGGGCGCATCGAGCGATTGCCCAGCGGTCGCCTCCATGTACGCCATCGCCTGCTCATAGCTGTCCTCGATACCCTCTTCCTTCATGAAGCGGTTGTTCGGGATCCACATCACCCCGCCCGAGCGCGATGTTGTTCCGCCGAGCAAGTCAGTCTTCTCGAGCACCACCACGCTCTTGCCCGCTCTGCGCATGACCAAGGCGGCGCACATCGAACCGCCCCCACTGCCGACGACGACGAAATCGAACTCTTCATCGAACTGAATATCGGCCACGTGCCATCCCTCTCGTGCTTTTGTTGTCTGTCGGTTGTTGTCTGCCAGCTCATCGCTAGAAGTATTCGGGATCGGTCCACCATGGATAGAAATCGGGCATGTCGGTGGAGACCCGGTCAGGAAAATCGGGCAGCCGCTTGTCGAGGAACGAGCGCACGCCCTCGTCTGCATCGGCCGAACGCGAACGCGCGTAGATGCCGCGACTCTCGATCCGGTGCGCCTCCATCGGGTGCGCCATGCCGAGCCCGCGCCACAGCATCTGCCGCACCAGCGCGACCGAGACCGGAGCCGCATTGTCCGCGATCTCGTGTGCGATGCGCTGAGCCTCGGGCAGCAGTTGATCCGACGGCAGGACCGCACTGACCAGTCCGCTCGCAAGCGCTTCATCGGCGCCGACCATCCGACCCGACATGCACCACTCAAGCGATTTCGAAATACCCGCGATCCGCGGCAGGAAGAAAGAGGCCGCGGTCTCCAGCACCATTCCGCGCCGCGCGAAGACGAAGCCGAATCGCGCGTTGTCCGAGGCAATCCGAATGTCCATCGGCAGTACCAGAGTGGCGCCCAGCCCCGCCGCTGCGCCGTTGACCGCGGCGATCACCGGCTTGCGCAAACCATAGAGCAACAGCGCGAGGCGTCCGCCGACCTCGCGGATCGCCTCGTCGGCGTAGTCGATCTTGCCATCGGCCCCGACGAGGGTCTCGCCGCCCGGCGCCTTGAACGATTCGCTCCCGCCCGAAAGGTCCGCGCCCGCGCAGAACGCGCGTCCATCGCCGGTGACGATGACCGCGCGCACTTCGTCATCAAGGTCGACGGCTTCGAATGCGGCGATCAGTTCGCGGACCATCGCGCCGTTGACCGCGTTCAGCTTTTCCGGCCGCGCCAGGGTGATCGTGGCGACCCGATCAGCGACTTCGTATCGGATGAAGGCGTACGTCACGCCGTCCTAGACCTCGCCGCGAAGCTGCCGGAGGAATTTGCCGCGATCGACCTTCCCGGATGCGGTACGCGGCAGGGGGTCGGTCGTCAGCTCGATCTCGCGCGGGACCTTGTAGATCGCCAGATGCGCGCGGCAATGCGCCTTGAGCGCATCCTCATCGAGATTCGAGTCGGCGGCGATGACCACAGTCGCGAACAACCGTTCGCCGAGCCGTTCGTCCGGCGTTCCGTAAGCGATGCCGTCACGCACCTCCGGGTGATCGACAAGCACGCGCTCGACCTCGGCGCAGTAGATGTTCTCGCCGCCCGAGATCACCATGTTCTTCTTTCGATCGACGATCGTGACGATGCCCGCCTCGTCGATGGTCGCAATATCGCCAGAAGCCAGCCAGCCGTCCTGCAGCGCTTCGGCAGTGGACTTCGGATCGCCGAGGTACTCGGTCATCAGCCCGGCGCTGCTGACCCACAGTTCGCCAGGCTCGCCCACATCAGCCTCGGTGCCGTCATCGCGCAGGACGCGGACGTCGATCGTTGGCGCAGCCCAGCCACACGACGAAGGGTGATCGAGGTACGCCTGCCCGCTGATCGAACAAGTCCAGGCCGTGGTCTCGGTCTGACCGTATGTGTTCGACAACAGGCAATGTGGCATGCGCTTGCGGATCTCCGCGAGCAGCGCTGGATTCAGCGAGGCCGCTCCGTTCGCCATGTAGGCGACCTTGCCCAGCGTCTCGGGCGTCGCGCGCGGCGAGCGCAGCATGTCCCACAACATCGCGGGCACGAACGAGAGCCGGCTCATGCCCACGGTGTCGATCATGTCGAACGCAATATCGACGTTCCACTTACTCATGATGTGGATCGTGGTGCCCACGCTGATCGCGCGGAAGATCGGCATGATCCCGGACAGATGGAACATCGGCCCGAGGATCACTGCGGGCGTCGCCATCGAGCGCCGGGATGCGGGCAGGACCTCGCCGGTCTCCTGCTCGTAGCGGACGTCCTGCACCTCGCCCATGAAGCAGGCGACCGAGACCGAATGCGCGATCGCGCCCTGGCTCAGCAATGCGGCCTTGGGAAAGCCGGTGGTGCCCGAGGTGAACAGAACGATCCCGCCAGCCTCGGGCGCGAGTTCCACCGGATCGAACGACGGTCCTTCACCCGGCCGGCACAGTTCCGCGTAGTCGGCATCCTTGCCGGGCCGCAGCGTGCTGCCCTGACCTATGACGATACGCGGCCAGACCGGATCGGGATTGGTCGCGGCGATGATCGCCGCGCGATCGGCATCGAGGATCACCACGTCGCATCGCGCGGTCTCGATCGCGCGCAACATCTCATCGGCCACGCCGCGACTGTTGACCAGCGCCGCGACCGCGCCAAGCGCGGTGATCGCAAGCGTGCTGATGATCCACTCGATCCGGTTGCTGGTGACGACAGCCACTTTCGTGCCCTTGCGCACGTCGAACAACCTCAAGAGCGAATCTGCCAGCGCGGCCGCCTGAGTGAACGCTTGATCGTACGTCAGGCTGCGCTCGTCCTGCACGACCATGATCCGGTCGCCGAAGGCCATGCCGCGGCGATAGAGCACAGCCAGGTTGCGCGGCGCGCCGCCGAAGACCTGCCGGGGACGGCCGGCGACTTCCGCGATCTCGAGCGTATGCGTTCCGCCTGCGCCGAGCATCTGCGCGGCCAGCGGATCGCGTGCGAGAACCCGGCCGCTCCGTTCCTGTGTCAAACCTTCAGGTGCCGATACAAGTCCCATCCGCAATCCTCTCCCGACCTGCGTCCGCCGTGCGCTTTCGATGTTTCCGGACAACCACCTCGACATTCATTATGCAATGCAAAACACGCATATTGAAGAGAGAGTTCGCGCACGAACTCGCGAATACCGTGATTAATGCGCATAGATCGTTGCAATCACTCGGCCCAAGGTACGCCCGACACTTCGGATAGGGCATGTGCCCATGAGGCCGATCACCCACGACCGTGGATGACAAGGGAATGCAGGATCAGGCGGGCGTGGGATTGCGAACGATCATCGTCGGTGCCGACATGGCGCGCCTGCTCGCGGCAATCCGGTTGCGCCGGCGCGGCGAGACCAACTTCGTGGTCTGCGAGATGGTCGAACCTGCCGCTGCTGCTTGAGGCTCAGACCGTCCCAACCCCCGTCACCGGCGAGCCGACTGCGCCTGGCAGGCGCAGCGGAGGCGCGGTGAACAGGAACCGGCTGCGGCCATGCCCACGTAACCAATCGGCGAGATCGCTCAGCAGGAACAATTCGCCAAGCGGAATGCCAAGCTTGAACAGGCACAGGTGATGCAGCGGCACCCGCACACCGTGGGCATCCTGACGCTTGAAGTCGGGTGAGAATTCAACCGCCTCGTTGTCCGAAACCAGTGCGGCCACTCCGCTGTCGGCGACCCATTGCAGAAGCCGATCATCGAACCCGTCGAGCCCCGAACAACGGTGCGGATCGAACGGCGCATCCGGATCGGCGTATTGCGCGAGCAATGCGCGGTCGAAGCCCGTGCGCAGGCACAGGATGTCTCCGGGCTCGACCATGACCTTGTCCGCATCGAGGATCGCCATCAGCCGCTCGAACCCGACGGGCTCGGCTTCCAGGCCGACATGGGCGAACAGATCGACCATCACCCCCCTGCCCTGCATCCCGGTCTCGGCGATACGCTCGATGCCCAGCGCCACCGCGCCGTAAGGTCCCTCGTGCGGTTCGCGATCGTGGAGATAGTCGAACGGACCGCAGACATGCTCGCCTGCGCGATAGCCGTTGTAATAGGTGATTGCCTCGGCACCCTCGCCGCGCGCATCGTATTCGTAGCCCATGTGGCACAGCGCGTCCCACTGGGTGGAGAACTGCGTGCTGAGCGTCACCCGGTCATCGCAGACAGTCTCCTTCATGCCCGGGATCGCGCGCCCGTACGGGTAGTTCATCGCCGGATCATCACCGCGCATGGAGAAAGACTGCTGCGGCGGAAAGCGGCGGGGGTTGAGCTGCTCGCGCGGGCAATCGAGGGGTAGCGAAAGGCAAAACGCCAGTCCCTCGCGCACTTCCGCGGCCGCAGCGCGGCGTCTTTCCGGCGTGATCAGGTTCAGACGGCCAATCTGATCGTCCGCCCCGAAATCGCCCCAGTTCGATCCTTCGGGGCGCATGCTCCAGCGTGCGACCGGCTCATCGGATAATGTGGAGGTCATGGCAGCACCCAATCCGCGGTTGAAGGACGGAACGATAAATCCCCAACCGAACTCTAGCCAGCGCAAATGCATCGGGTTATGTGCATTCGTAATCTAGGCCTTGGCGGCGTCAGGCGACCTTCCGCTGGGAGCGTGACGGCGAAGGCAACGTAGGAATTTCGGATCTAGGACGTGACGCGGTTCGCCGGGCTCCATCGTCTGACGACTGCGAAATCTGGAGACTCCACGAATGGCTCTATTCCAGTACGTGATCCTCTCCCGCGCCGTGCAGGGACGCGAAGAGGAATTCGTCGCCTGGTATCGCGATCGGCACCTGGCGGACGTCTGCCGCATGCCGGGCGTGGTCAGCGGGAAGCTGTTCCGCATGGATTTTCAGCGCGTCTACGAGCTCGACGAGGCGCCCCAATGGACGCTGATGACCATGTACGAACTGGAAGGCGAGGATCCCGAGCCAATCATCGACTCCATTCGCGCCGCCTCTGGCACCGAGGCGATGCCGTCCTGCGACGCGCTCACCAAGGCCGGGATGATCCAGGCCGTCGGACACCTTATAGCGTCGAGTTGAGGGACCCATGGCCGCGGGTTCAGCGCGGCGGGAACAGTGCCGGGCGCCGCGATTCATACCGCGTGTCCGAGAATAAGTTGAGATGACAATGCAAAGATTGAGCGAGGATCCGCACATATGACCGAGACAACCGTTCGTTACGAGACCCCGGCCGACGGTGTCGCCCGGATCGTGCTGGCCCGCTCAGACAAACACAATGCGATCAACCCGCAGATGATCTTCGACCTCAACGCAGCGTTCAATCGGGCGGTGCGCGACACCGCGATCAAAGTCATCATCCTTGGCGCGGACGGCCGCAACTTCTCGGCTGGCCACGATATCGCCGACACGGTCGCGGACTACCAGGCCGCCATGGAGCACAGCCCCGGCGTCAGCAGCTGGAGCGACTTCTCGGAAGACTACACGCACGGCTGGTATGCTGCCGAGAAGGAGGGCTACCTCGAATCGGCCCGCCGCTGGCGCAACCTTTCCAAGCCGACGATCTGCACCGTACAGGGCAAGTGCATCGCCGGCGCGCTCATCTTCGCATGGGTTTGCGACATCATCATTGCGTCGGCCGATGCACAGTTCTCTGACCCGACGGTGACTTTCGGCGTATCTGGCGTCGAATGGCTGGGCCACCCATGGGAACTGGGCCCGCGCAAGGCCAAGGAGTTCCTGTTCACCTCGGACGTGTGGAACGCGGAAGAGGCGCATCGGCTGGGCATGGTCAACCACGTCGTACCGCGCGAGGAGCTCGACGATTTCGCGCTGATGATGGCTAAGAAGATCGCCGCCAAGCCGGCCTTCGCGCTCAAGCTGGCCAAGGAAGCAATCAACAAGACACTGGATTCACAAGGCCAGATGAACGCGATCGACCAGGCGTTCTCGCTCCATCATTTGTGCCACAACCAGAACTTCCGCAAGTTCGGCTACGGCATGGACACCACCAACCTGCCCAAGGTGGCTAACGTGCCCAAGAAAGCGGTCGAGCCGAGCTAGTCTTGCAGCCGATGGCGTTCGGCGACGAGCCACCGGGCGGCCGTATCGTGATCGCAGGCGCGAGCGGCGTGATTGGCACCGCCGCGGTCGAACGATTTGCGCGCAGTGCACGCTGGGAGGTGATCGCAGTTTCGCGCCGGCGACCTGTCGTCGCAGCCGACTGTCGTTTCCATCATCTTGTCCTGGACCTCACCGATCGGGAGGCCTGTGTCGCCGCTTTCGCCGGATTACCACCGGTGAGCCATCTGGTTTATGCCGCCGCATCCGAAGCGCCGGGGCTCGCCCCCGGCTGGCGCGATCCGCAGGTCATCGAGCGCAACGGCCGCCTATTCGCAAATGTGCTTGCACCGCTGGCTGACACCGGGACACTGCGTCACGTCAGCATACTTCAGGGCGCCAAGGCCTATGGAGCGCATGTCCATCCTGTCACCGTGCCCCTGCGAGAGAGCGCGGAGCGTGACGATCACGCCAATTTCTATTGGCTTCACGAAGACCTCGTCCGTGAGAGGGGCGCGGAACATGGCTTCTCATTTACGATCTGGCGTCCGCAGGTGCTCATGGGCACGGCGCCGGGTGCGGCGATGAACCCTGTTGCCGCCATCGGTGCTTACGCGGCGCTGTGCGGAAGACGCGGCCTATCTTTCAGCCTTCCGGGCGACGGCGAGGCTTTGTTGGAACTTGTGGACGCCGATTTGATGGCCGATGCGCTCGCCTGGTCCGCGGCATCGCCGGCTGCCGCGGGTCGGACGTTCAACATCACGAACGGCGACGTTTTTGTGTTACGGCATGCCTGGGCAGCGCTGGCAGATAGTCTGGCCCTGCCTGATCGCGGCGCTCCTCCGCGCAGCTTTGCCGCGTTCTTCGCTGAGCCTGAGAACCACGAGGCCTGGCGGCAATTGGCGCTGGAACACGGGCTGATCCGCACTTCCCTCGGCGACTTGCTGGGCCAGTCGCATCATTACCTCGATCTGCTGAACGGTTCGCGGATAGCCGCCAGGACCAACCCGGTGCTGCTGAGCACCATCCGGCTGCGCCAGGCGGGCTTTGCCGGGTGCCGCGACAGCCTCGAGTCCCTACTCGGCCAGTTGAAGCGGATGGAGGACCTGAAGCTACTGCCGCAGCTTCTCCGCCGCTAGCTCACGTCTCTGCGATGCAGCGCTCCATCGCCTCGCGAGCGAGGCGTGCCAGTCGGGGAAACACTTCGGCCCGCTCGCGCGCATTCGCCGATGATGCACTACCGCGAAGAACGCGTCCTTTGATCCCATGGAAGATCGCCGCGAGCCTGAAGAAGCCGAACGCAGTGTAGAAATTCCAGCTCTCGATGCCAGAGAGGCCGCGGCGGCGGCAGTATGAGGCGATATATGCGTCTTCGGTGGGAATCCCGAGCGGCGCCGGATCGGCGCCGCCCAGCCCGGCCACGATGTCAGGCGGCATGCGGTACATCATCGCGTGATAGGCGAAGTCAGCCAGCGGGTTACCGAGTGTCGAGAGCTCCCAGTCGAGCACGGCGAGAATGCGCGGCTCCGTGGGATGGAATATCAGATTGTCGCAGCGGAAGTCGCCGTGGACGAGCCGGGTCTCGTCGCCCTCGGGGATCGCCGTAGGCAACCAGGCGACGACCGCATCCATGTCAGGATCGCGGCCGGCCAGATCGTCGCTCAGATACTGTTTTGACCAGCGTCCGATCTGCCGCTCGAAGTAGTTGCCCGCACGACCATAATCGGCGAGCCCGATCGCATCCGGATCAAGCGAGTGCATCGCCGCGATCACGGCATTCATGGCATCGAAATAGGCACCTCGTTCGGCCATGGGCACGTCCGCGAACCCGGCATCCCAGAAGATCCGTCCCTCGACCATCTCCATCACCACGAAATCGCTGCCGAGCACCTCCGGGTCATCGCAAATCCCGAGTATGGCAGGAACCGGAACCGCGGTGTCCGCCAGCGCCGAAAGTACGCGAGCTTCGCGCAGCACGTCGTGCGCCCCTTTGAGGATCGGGCCCGGCGGCTTGCGGCGCAAGACGTAGCGCGCTGAGGGTGTTGTCAGGCGGTAAGTGGGGTTCGACTGGCCGCCGTTGAACTGATCGACCGTCAGCGGGCCAGTGAACCCATCGACGTGAACGTCCATCCACTGGGCAAGAGCCACTTCGTCCAGCACGGTGCGGATAGCACCGACACCGACGTTGGCCTGCACGTCAGCCGGCATGGGCATGCTTCCAGTCGCGCTTGATCTTCTTGGCAAGGCTCCATTTATGGACCTCGGTCGGCCCATCGTAGATGCGGAAGGCACGCACTTCGCGGAACACTTGCTCGACGATAGTGCGATCGGTCACTCCGGTACCGCCCAGCACCTGAACGCAGCGATCAGCGATGCGCATGAGTGCCTCCGACACCGCGACCTTGGCCATCGAGCTTTCCACCGTGCCAAGCGAGCCGCTGTCCAGCACGCCAGCGCACCAGTCGATCATCAGCTCGGCCTGCTTGAGCTCGATCATGTTCTCGGCGAGCATGAAACCCACGCCCTCATGGTCGATCAACGTCTTGCCGAAAGCCTCCCGTCGGCATGCATAATCGGTGGCGATTTCGTGCGCGCGGATGCAGCACCCCAGCCAGCGCATGCAATGCGAGAGCCGTGCGGGGCTCAACCGGATCTGCGCGTATTTGAAGCCCTCACCCGCCTCGCCAAGCATCTGATCCGCGGGCACGCGCAGGTTCTCGATGCGAACGGTGGCGTGTCCGCCGGGCATCGAGCTGTCGATCGTGTTCGGGATGTGCTCGATCCGGATCGCTGGATCGGGCAGGTCGACCAGGAACATGCAGGCGCCCTCGGCCGCCTTTGCCATCACGATGCCGACAGCGGCGCCCTGAGCGCCGGTGATGAACGTCTTGCGTCCGTTGATCACCCAGTGGTTTCCGTCGAGCGCGCAGGTCGTCTTCATCATCGAGGGATCGGAACCGGCACCGCCGTCCTCGGCCGGCTCGGTCATGAAGAAGGCCGAGCGCGCGCGGCCCTCGATCAGCGGCTGAAGAAAACGCTGCTTCAGCGCTTCGCTGCCGACCTTGCCGAGCAGGTACATATTGCCCTCGTCGGGCGCCATCGTGTTGCAGGCGAGCGGCCCGAGCGGCGAAAGCCCGCTGCGGATCAGCACGACCGCGGTCTCGCGCTGGGTCAGATGATCGCCGCCGGGCAACACATGCGGCGTGAGCACGCCGGCCTCGGCGGCCCTGTCGCGCATTTCGTAGACCAGCTCGTCGAGCGGAGCGCCGTGATGGTCGCGGCGCGGGTCGCTCTCGTAAGGGATAACCACCTCGCGCACGAAAGCCTCGACTTTGGTGGCGATGTCCTGCGCGCGCGCGCTGATAGGATCGAATGGGAGGTTCATAGCGATTGCCCGTCGTCGATGGTGAAGGTTGCCCCAGTGATCTGCCTCGACGCGTCCGAGCACAGGTACAGCACCTGCTCGTCGAGCGATTCGATCGGTTGCAGTGCGCGGCGCGGAAAGCCCGCGATCTGGGCCTTGCCGCCCTCGCTGGCGAACCAGTCGCCTGCCATCTCGGTCAGGATGAAGCCCGGTTGTATCACGTTGACATTGATTCCCTGGCGAGCCCATTCGCGCGCCAGGTTACGGCCCAGCCAAGCGACCGCCGCCTTGCTGGTGCAGTAGGCCGCCTCGCCGGCGATGGGAGCGATCGCGCCCATCGACCCGACGAGCAGGATCCGACCGACGCCGGTCTCCCGACTTCCTGCGGCGATCAGCCGCCGGGCCCCCTCGCGGGCGGTGAGGAACACGCCAAGGACATTGGTGTCGAAAAGCGAGCGCAGCGATTCAAAAGATACTTCGATCGAGCGCCCAGGGGCCGAAACGCCAGCGTTGGCGATAACCGTATCAACCGGGCCGAATTCGGCCGCCGCCGCGTCGTAAGCGGCGATGACTGAAGGCTCGTCGGTCACGTCCATCGCGACCGCCAGCGCCTTCCCGCCCGCGTCACAAATTTCCGCGGCGAGCGCGGCGACGCGCTCCTTGCGCCGCGCCGCCAGGACCACGTTGGCTCCGGCTTGCGCCACCAGCCTCGAAAAACGCTCACCGAGACCCGACGACGCGCCCGAAATCAGGCACGTACGCCCCGATAGCCTTTGCATTTTCATTCCTCACTCCGGAGACCAGACAGGCGAGCCCTGCTAGCCGATGTCGCGCATCATCGCGTGGCGCATGGAGCTTCTGTCGATACGCCCAACTTCGTCTGCAAATACGCGCGCCATGCCAACCGGTTCGCTGATCGAGTAATGGTAAGCAGCAAGATCGGCCCACGTCAGGTTGTCGTACGCATCGTACTCGACATAAGGGACCCCCAGCGCCTCAGCCGCCTGCCGCGAAGCCTGCGCATCGACGTGGACCTGATCGTAGGCCAGGAGCCCCTCGCCTAGCACCGGGATCGCAAGCTTCGAGTGCTGGTTATACCACCAGTCCTGAAACTGCGCCGAGCTGGTCGCGGGATCGCGCCGAAAGGACAGGCTGAGAAAGCATTGGCCGCGGCGCACCGGCACCATGTGAAACATCGGACCGATCATGACCTGAAGGGTGCCGGGTTCGGCAAGCGAAGCAAACACCGGACCCAGTGCAGTACAAATTCCGGGGGCGTCCGCGATGCTATCGTTGGCGATGCTGATCTCGATCGCGCCATCCACTTCGCTCGGCCCGGCTCCAGAGCCCGCCTGTTTTCCGCCTTCTTGTTCGATGGGTTTATCGGCGACACCGATCCTCACCCCGTGACCGGCGGCGTTTGCGCGGATCTCGCTCCGCGCCTTTAGGAGGGCTTGCTCGAACGGCGGCAAAGACCGGTCAGGAGCGTCGAACATGAAGGCGAGCCGCCAGTGGGTCTGCAAGGATCGTACTCCTGGAGGGGCGGGCACCGGATCAGACATGACGCAGGGCCGGCGAAGCGTGAATGCGCATAACCGACTGGCACGCCGGCACCGACGCCCGAAAACGATCTTTCATGCCGCCCCCTTTCTCAGCCCCGTTGTGACACCCGGTTTAGGATGCAAGATATTGTAATGCAACGCACGAATGTCGTTGCTAAATTGCCGCTAGATGATTTGGTTAATCCACTTTTATGTTGTTTTTCAATGCGGTAAATTGCCAAAGACGGACAATCGGCGAAGCGCTATCGTCGCCGACCCACGTAAGATTGCGCACGGGTCCATCGTGTAATATGCATGCTGCAATGCAATCTTGACGGCGCTAGCAGACGAGTCGGCGACCAGTGCCTGGCGCGTGCAAGATGGATACCTGGATGAGGTTGAATGATGAGCGCAGACACGACCCTTTCGCTGGATACCGTACCATTCAAGGTAACCAACCCGGAGCACATCCCCGCTCAGCGGTATTACGATCCGGAGTTCTTCGAGCTCGAGCGCGAGAAGCTCTGGCCGCATGTCTGGCAGATGGCATGCCGCCTGGAAGAGATCCCCGAGGTCGGTGACTACACGCAGTACACGATACTCGATAAATCGGTGATTCTCGTCCGCACGAAGAGCGGGGTCAAGGCATTCCACAATGCCTGTCGCCATCGCGGCGTGCGTCTTGCCACAGGGCCGGGGAACTGTGCCAAGCAGGGGTTCGTCTGTCCGTTCCACGGATGGCGCTGGCATATCGAGGGCCAGAACACCTTCGTCTTCGGCAAGCAGGTCTTCAGCCCCGATTTGCTCGACAAGGCCGAGATCAACCTCAAGCCCTGCCGAATTGACTTCTGGGCCGGCTGCGCTTTCATCAATTTCGATGACGATGCGCCGTCGCTTCTTGATTCCTTGGGGCCTGTGGCCGAGCGGATGAATGCACGCCATGCCGATAAGCTGAAGATGGACTGGTGGTATGCTACCGTGCTGCCGACCAACTGGAAGCTCGCCATGGAAGCCTTCCAGGAAGGCTATCACACGATGAAGACGCATCCGCAGCTTCATCAGCTCTCCGCGCTCGGCAACATGTATGGCCCGGATGCCGATGGCCTCTCGATCAATCGCGGTTTGAGCGGCAAGCAGACGGTCAACATGCACGTCGATTTCCTCGCCCGGCTCGGCTCGGGAATGGGCGGCATGGTGCACGATTCCGAGGTCGCGGTTCTCGAGCGCCTGCGCGACATGGACGCTCCCGATGATCCCATGGAAGCAACGATGGCGTTCTACGCGCGCGCGAACGAGGAAGTCACCAAGGACGGCCTGGCCCGCGGCGCGCCGATGTTCGACATCAGCAAGGTGTCCGCGGAAGTCGAATTTCACGCGGTGGAATTCATGTTCCCCCATTACTTCCTGCTGCCGATGCTGGCCGCGATGTCGTCCTACCGCATCCGCCCGCTAACGCCCGAAACCTGTTTATTCGAGATCTGGTCACTGGTGCTGCGGCCGGAAGACGAGGAATTCGAGACCCCGCGTGAGCCGATCGTGCTTCCGTACAATTCACCCGACTTCCCCGAGATCCCGCGCCAGGATTACTCGAACCTTCCGCTGCAACAGCTCGGCCTGCACGCCGGCGGATTCGAGTACATGCGCTTGTCCAAGGAGACCGAGGGGATGATCAGCAACTATCAGCGCCTCATCGATGGCTACATTGCGGGGCTGGACCCCGAGACACTGGCAAAAGCTTCGCAGGCCGTGAACTGCGGCTTCGAAGCTCCGATCAGGGACATCGGGTTCTAGGACCAGACCTTACATTACCCAATCCGCTGGCCGCCGCGGCGAACGCTGAGCGGCCAGCAAACTGGGACTGGAGCCTATCCTACAGCGCTCGGCGCGGATTCGAAGATCATCGTCTTCGTCTCTAGGTAAGGATGTAGCCCTTCGACCCCTCCTTCGCGTCCAATTCCCGACTGCTTGAATCCACCAAATGCGATCGAGAAATCTGCCTTGAACGCGTTGTGGCCAACTGTGCCCGAACGCAACCGGCGACCGACGGCATAAGCGCGATCGGGATCGTTGGTGAACACGCTGGCGTTGAGTCCGAAGATGCTGTCGTTCGCGATCGCGATTGCCTGTTCCTCGTCGGCCGCGCGAATGACGCTCACCACTGGGCCAAATATTTCTTCGCGCGCGATCGTCGACTGATTGTCGACATCGCCGAATACGGTGGGTTCGATGTAAAAGCCGCGATTGAGATGGCTCGGCCTGCCGCCGCCGGTCGCGAGACGTGCGCCTTCCGCCTTGCCGATCTCTATGTAGCGCTCCACCCGATCGCGCTGCCGCTCGATCGCTAGCGGACCCATCTGACTCGCCGGGTCGAACGGATCGCCGACCCTTATCTTGGCCAAGGCGCCGGAGAGTGCGTCGACCAGATCGTCGTGCCGGGCATCGCCGACGATGATGCGGGTGAGTGAAGCGCAAACCTGACCCGACATCACCGGTGCAGCGCGTGCTAAAGCTTCTGCGGCCTTGTCCAGATCATAGTCGTCGAGGATGACTGCCGGAGACTTGCCGCCAAGCTCCAGCGTGCAGCGTGCGATCCGCTCACCACAGATCGAGGCGATACGGCGCCCGGCTGCGGTCGATCCGGTGAAGCTGACCTTATCGACGCCCGGATGACGCACGAGCAGCTCGGACACCTCGCGGTCCGCCGTCAGCACATTGACCACGCCGGCGGGAAGACCCGCCTCCTCGCAGACTTCGGCCAGAAGATAGGGCGCCGAGGGCGCTTCGGGCGATGCCTTGATGATAAGCGTGCAACCCGCGATCAACGCAGGCGCGATCTTCTGTGTCATCAACTGGCCAGGCGCATTCCACGGCACGATAGCTGCGACGACACCCACCGCCTCACGGACCAGGAGCGCGGGCTGACCGAACGCAGACGTGCGCGACTCTTCCCAAGGGAAATTCTCCGCCAAGTCGGCGTAGAAGCGGAGCGTGGCGGCGAGGCCGGCCGCCGAATGGCCTGACATCGTGCGAAGAACGCCCGATTCTTGTGTCCAGCTATCGGCGAAAGCCTCGCCTCTGGCGGCAATTCCATCGGCGATGCGGTTGAGGATTTCGGCCCGCGCCCTTGGGCTCATGCGAGGCCATGGCCCGTTGTCGAACGCATTGCGTGCGGCGGCCACGGCAGCTTCGATGTCCGGCGCCGAGGCCTCTGCAATCGACAGGAACACTTCCTCGCTCGCGCTGTCGACGACGTCGATCCGGGCCGTGGAAGATGGCTGGGACCATTGTCCGCCGATGAAGAAGCGGTCGGGGCGGCGGACCGGTGAAACCCGCTGGTCGATTGCTGTCATCTGATCTCACTCCCGGAGTTGCACAAGACGCATTGCCACTGCTGCATTGCGATCTTTAACGGGACTCTTTAGAAGCTCGGGCGCGGCAGACAAGCTCTTGTCGATCACTTTCGACGCCGTGACAGAGGAAGCAGATGCACCCGCGACTCCACGCCGAGCGGCAACCCGACAAACCGGCCATCGTCATGGCGGGAAGCGGGGAGACGGTCACGTATCGCGAGCTCGAGGAGCGTGCCAACCGCGCTGCGCATGCATTTCGCCAAGTTGGTCTGGAGCCGGGCGAAACGGTCGCGATCGCCTGCGACAATCGGATGGAATTCTTCGACGTCTACTGGGGGGCCCAGCGCGCGGGCCTGATCCTGGTGCTCCTGTCCTCGCGGCTAAAGCTCGACGAAATCGCGCACATCGTCAACGACAGCGGCGCCAGCGTGCTGTTGGTTTCCGATGCCATGGCGCAAACCGCGTGCAGTGCGGCTGATGCGCGCGATACGATGCCGGGACTGGGGCAAGTCATCGCGATCGGGTCGGTGCATAATCTCCTTGACTGGCAGGCAATCTGCGCGGTCCAGCCGATCACTCCGATCGCGAACGAAGAAATCGGCGGACGCATGGTCTATTCCTCGGGCACCACCGGGAAGCCCAAGGGCATCCGGTTTGCCTCCGCTACCGGCAGCCCTGTCCAGCCCAATCCCGCCGCAGGACTGTTCGAGCGTCTTTACGGGCTTGGGGGCGATACGACCTACCTTTCGCCGGCCCCGCTCTATCACAGCGCGCCGATGGGCATGACCGCGAGCATCCAGTCGGTCGGCGGGACCGCGATCGTGATGACCAGGTTCGAACCCGAAGCCTTCCTGCAAGCAATCGAGCGCTGGAGGGTTAGCGCGACGATGGTGGTCCCGACCATGTTCATCCGCCTGCTCCAGCTGCCCGAGGAGGTGCGCAGTCGCTACGACCTTTCATCCCTAAAAACGGTGATCCACGCCGCCGCGCCTTGCCCGGTGCCAATCAAGCACGCGATGATCGAATGGCTTGGCCCGATCATCGAGGAATTCTATGCCGGATCGGAAGGCAACGGACACGTCACGATCAACAGCGCGGAGTGGCTTGCGCACCCCGGTTCGGTAGGTCGGGCGGTGGTGGGACAGATTCACATCTGTGATGACGATGGAAACGAGCGACCGGTCGGCGAAACCGGCACGATCTATTTCGGCGGAGGCAAGCCGGTCGCCTACCACAACGATCCGGCCAAGACCGCGTCGGCGCACAATCCGCTGCATCCCGATTGGTCGACAATGGGCGATGTCGGTCGGCTGGACGAGGACGGGTATCTGTACCTGTCCGACCGCAAGGATTTCATGATCATCTCGGGCGGCGTGAACGTCTATCCGCAGGAAGTCGAAAATCTGCTTGCGACGCACCCGGCCGTGGCGGACGCGGCGGTATTCGGAGTGCCTCACCCCGATTTCGGTGAGGAAGTTAAAGCCGTCATCCAGCTCCGCGATTGGGATACTGCGTCAGGTGAATTGGGCGCAGAATTGATCGCTTGGTGTCGCGAGCGCCTGGCAGACGTGAAATGCCCGCGCAGCATCGACTTCGAACGAGAGTTGCCACGTGCCGAGACCGGCAAACTCTACAAGAAGGAATTGAGAGCGCGTTACTGGCAGTCGGCCTGACGATCGCTTATTCTCAAGTCGCTTTTGCGTGACCACACGAAGGATCCATGATGATGCCCGCTGCTCTTCCTCCCGGCGCACCGACCGATATCGGGGCCGCGTTCGCACGCATCAACAGCGTGACGACGCCGACGCTAGACGATCTCAAGATCATGGTCCTCGTCGAGGCTGCGGGCCTCGAGCTCTACGGCAAGCTCGCCGCGGGGACGGACAATACCGCGGTCGCCGCGCTGCTCCAGCACAACGGTCGCGAGGAAATGGCGCATGCGCACCGCGTCGCCAAGGCGATCACCGCGCTCAGCGGCGAGGATTATCCGCCGCCATCAGCAAACGAGAACCCCTACCTTACGGCCGAAATCCCCGAAACGCCCCTGACCGTTGAGAAGCTTCGCGGACTGGCTCTGGGCGAGGTGGCCGGCGACACGCTGTACGGCACCTGGGCCGCCAACATCGGCAACGAGGAAGCCGCGCGCCTGTTCCGCTTGAACGGCAAGGAAGAGCTGGATCACGCGGCGCGCTTGCACGAAGCCGCTGAACTGCTCGAGGCGTGACGCTCGCGCGAGGCGAGCCTGCGCACCGCTACTCCCGCGGTGCGCGTTTCGCCTCGGTCCCTTCGAGGAATTGCCAGATGCGCTGATCGAGCGACGATGCCGCCGGATCGCTCGCGCGACCTTCGACGGCTGCTTGCGCCTCGATCAGCAAGCCGCGCAAGCGGTGATTCTCGACATCCAGAACGCTGATGCGCAGACCCGGGTCGGACGAACCCGAGGCCTCTTGCAATCGCTTAGTCAGCGGCGCGTCCAGCAGCACCGCCGCCTCGCCGAGCAAATCTCGGATGGCTGCATTTTCCTCGACCCTGAGTTCGACCGCATCGTCGACCCAGTTGGCGCTGATCCTCAGCAGCAAGCAGGAAAGCCGGGCCATCTGCGCCGCGAAGCTATCGCCGACCGCGGGGCCGATCCGGTCTCGCTGTAATTCAGCGATCCCGTGGAGAGCGTTGTCGATCGACAGGTTCATCCCATGGCTCCGCGTTCGCGCATCATCGCCAGCAGCAGCTTGCGATGAAAGTGCCCTCCGCGCAGCCCTGACAGCGCGATCGTCATTTCACGGTTCTTGCCCGAAGCGAAACTCGCTGCCGCGGTCGCCCAGATCGCGCAGGCCTTGACCGCAGTAAACAGTCGCCACCAGTCGAGCGCCTCGCGGTCTACCGTGAGCCCGCTTGCCTGTTCCCAGGCGGCGAGACCTTGCTCGAGCGGCAAGTGGCGGGTAATCGGCCAAAACGGATCGATGGCCCAGGCAATGTCCTCGAGCGGATCGCCGATGTGGCACATCTCCCAGTCGAGGATCGCGCTGATCGCGCCGTCTGGCGTGAACAGGAAATTGCCGGACCTGTAATCCCCATGGACAATCGCTGGCTTGGCAGGCTGGGGCGGAGGATTGCGACGCAGCCAGCGGATTGCGCCGCGTACCGCCGGCTCGGTCACCGCTTCCGCATCGTCGAGGTTTGCCTCCCAACGGTCGAGTTCGAGCGACCAGAAGCCTTCGTCCAACTCACCGCCGCGCAAACCCATGAGGCCAACCGCGCCGTGATTGATGGCGGCCAGCTTCCCGAGGATCGTCCAGAACTGTCGACCGATCGATTCGCCATGCCCGTCGTAAGGATCGGTCGGTACGAATGGGCTGCCGGGCTTCCCGGGACAAAGATCCATGATGAAGAACGGCCGATCGAGCCACTTCGGGTCGAGTTCCAGAAAGTGCACTCCGGGGATCGGAAGCCCGTGCCCCGCCAAAGCTCGATAGACGTTATATTCTAGGTCGCGCTCGG